>NZ_JASHIF010000003.1:0-134030 GCF_030056595.1 Flectobacillus roseus | reverse complement strand
ATTTCGCTTTCGAGCCGTTGGTTCATGGGAAGTGGGATGTTTTGGAGCTTGGTAACTACAAAACTCTTGCTTCCCTTTCTTTTTACCTAATTTGTCCCATTTTTTAGTAGGGTAGAGTAGACAACTCATCACTCACATTACACTTGTTTTTTGTAAGTCCAAATGGCTAGTCCATTGAATACGATGGCAAAGCTAAGTATAGCATAAATATGGGTTCTTATTTCGTAAAGCCCTGAACCTTTGATGACTACCATTCGCATGACATCAATGAAATAGGCGACGGGATTAAACTTGGTCATAATTTTAGCCCAGTTAGGCATTCCGTCAATGGAAGTATATAGTCCACCCATCAACACAAAAACCATTATCATAAAAAAGGCAAAAAACATGGCTTGTTGTTGTGTGTCAGAGAAATTAGACATAAGTAAGCCAAGTCCTAAAACTGCCAAAAGGAAAATCGCAGTAAAGCCAAAAATCACGAGTAGGCTCCCAACAGGAACTATACCAAATACTACTCTACTTACGGTCAGACCAATAGCAGTTACTGTCAACCCTAACACCCAGAAAGGAATCAGTTTTCCCAAGATAAAATGATGTTTTTTGATCGGTGTAACGTTGATTTGCTCAATCGTTCCTGCTTCTTTTTCCTTAACAATATTCAATGCTGTAAGGAAACTTCCAACCATAGTAACTAAAATAACCAAAATCCCAGGAACCATAAATAGTTGGTAATTCATACGAGTATTGTACCAAAAACGAGGAACAATATCTAATAAAGGTATAGGGTTCATTCTCGGAAAAGTAACCCAATCCGTACGCACATCCTGATTAAAATCTTTGATAATGGAGTTGAGATACGCTCCACCCATATTGCCTTTTGTACCATTTACGGCATTGATGGCAAGTAATAATTTGGCCTCATTTTCCTTGATTAAAGTTCTTTCAAAATGCGCTGGAATTTCGATGATTACATCAGAATCGTTTTGCTCGACACTTTTGAGTGCTTTTTTGTAATAATCTGTATTCTCGACTAATCTGAAATATCCTGATCCAATAATTTTTTGAACCAGCTGTCTCGAATAACTCGAATGGTCGTGGTCAACCACAGCAATATTCACGTTTTTTACCTCATAATCGGCAGCTATAGGCAGTACAATCAGCTGGATGATGGGCATCACGAAAATGATACGGATAATCGATGAGTTACGAAATATCTGCCGAAACTCTTTTTCTAGTAAAAAAAGTAGTGTTTTCATAATTGTTTGGAAATGGTTATCAACGAGGGACAAAGTGACAGCGGCACAAAGGCACAAAGTGTTTTTTGGGGCGCTTTGAGTAACTGTGCTACAGTCATCAAAACACTTTGCTACTTTGTGCCTTTACCACTTTGTCACTTCTCACTACTCCAACCTCGTTTTGTAATTTTTTAAAGCTATTAGCACAAAACCTATCGTCATGGCTACCAAAATTAGGCTTTCCTTTAAAACACTTTTAAATCCTAAACCCTTTATCATGACGTCCCGAACAATGAAAAAATACCATTTTGAAGGAATCAAATTAGAGATAAATTGCATCGGTTTGGGCATATTTTCGATAGGAAACATAAAGCCACTGAAAATCAAAGTGGGTAACAGTAACACCATTAAAGAGGCCAACATAGCTACCTGCTGCGAATTGGTGATCGTCGAAATGAATAACCCTAAAGCCAAAGCCGCAAAAATAAAAAGCATACTTTCGCCCAAAAGAAGTAGTAAACTGCCTTGAATAGGAACATCGAGGAGGTTTACGCTCAAAATTAGGATGGTGCTTACGTTGATAAATGATAGCAAAACATAAGGGATTGCCTTGGTAACAATGACCAAAATAGGAGGGACTGGCGACACCAAAAGTACTTCCATTGTACCAAGTTCCTTCTCTCTAACAATGGCAATGGAGGTCATCATGGCCGAAATAAGGAGCAAAATCATCGCCATAACGCCAGGCACAAAGTTGTATGCACCTTTAAGTTGCGGATTATACAACATACGAATTTCTGGCTGAATGGTATAGGGTAAAGTTTGTTCTCCTAGAATTTCGTCCTGATACGATTTCAAAATGGCACTCGCATAGTTGACCACGGTACTCGCAGTATTGGGGTCAGACGCGTCGGCTATTAACTGGATTGAAGCCGTATTTTGTTGAAAAAGCGAATGTCTGAAATTGGCAGGAAATACCACTGCTAATCGAATTTTTCCTTCCTTAAAGGCTTGGTCAATTTGCTTAGGATTACTAAAATTGGCTTCTACATCAAAATACCTACTGGCATCAAGTTCTTGAATAATTTGTTGACTTGCCTGATCTTTTGAGTAATCCAAAATACCAATGCGAGAATCTTTAACTTCATTGGTCAAAGCAAAGCCAAAGAGGATAATTTGAACAATGGGCATCCCAAAAAGAATGATTAAGGTTCGAGTATCTCTCAGAATATGCTTGAATTCTTTGGTGATAAATGCTAAGAATAATTTCATGTTTGACTGATTTATTAGTGTTTTGATCAAACTTATTCACTCCTTTTAGCCTTACGAGCCAACTGGTGAAATACCTCATCCATAGAGTTGGCTTGAAACTGCTTTTTGAGATTTTTAGGAGTATCAAGTGCCTCTATTTTTCCGTCTACCATGATTGACACTCTATTGCAATATTCGGCTTCGTCCATGTAATGTGTGGTGACAAAAATAGTCATGCCACGATTGGAGGCTTCATAGATTAAATCCCAAAACTGACGACGAGTTACAGGGTCAACTCCGCCTGTTGGTTCATCCAAAAATACAATTTTGGGATTGTGTAAAATAGCAATCGAAAATGATAGTTTTTGTCGCCAGCCCAATGGGAGTGAAGAGACTAATTTGTCTGCTTCTGATTCAAACCCCAATGTTTTGAGCAAAATGTCAGTCTTTTCTTTAATAGTTTTACGATCTAAACCATAAATTCCACCGAAAAATCGAATGTTTTCACGGATAGTCAAATCTTCATAAAGTGAAAATTTTTGACTCATATAACCGATATTTTTCTTGATGTCTTCTGTTTGAGAATACACATCAAAACCAGCTACTTTTGCTTCGCCTCCGCTTGGTTTGGATATACCAATGAGAATTTTCATAGCTGTCGTTTTTCCTGCCCCATTGGCTCCCAAAAAACCAAATATTTCGCCCTTGTAAACTTCAAAAGTAATGGCGTTGGTGGCGATAAAATCCCCAAATCGTTTGGTAAGTCCTTGAGCCTGAATGACTATTTCTTTATTTTCCATGTTTTGCACATTTTATTTCTTGAAAGCATCAGGACAAAGCCATAAAGCAATCCTCAATGGTAGCCGTAATTTCTTGGATTTGGAAAGGTTCTTTGTAATGCTTTTGTACGTAATTACAAAAATCTTCATAATCCTTCTCATCGTTTTTGAGCGTCAAGTGATGACTTTCTCCAAAACCAAAACAGGTATGGGTGTTTGGAAATGCCCGTGCCACCTGTAACAAAGCATACATATTGGAGGCATGAATAGACCAGATTTTTTTGGGATATTTCTCAATAATGCCTTCTGGAGTATCAATATCCAATATCTTTCCTTTTTGCATCAAAGCAACTCTATCACACAGGCTTGCTTCATCCATATATGGTGTCGAAACCAATATCGTGATACCTTCCGATTTGAGGTATTTCAGCATTTCCCAAAACTCTTTTCTCGAAACTGGGTCAACCCCTGTAGTGGGTTCATCCAAAAACAATACACTTGGTTCGTGAATCAAGGCGCAGCATAAGGCTAACTTTTGCTTCATTCCGCCCGATAATTTGCCAGCTTTGCGAGTTTTGAAAGGTTCGAGTTGCTGGTAAATATCTTTGATAAGGTGATAGTTTTGTTCTATAGTAGTCCCAAAAACATGTGCAAAAAAGTTGAGATTTTCCTCTACACTCAAATCTTGATACAGGGAAAACTTCCCTGGCATATAACCCACTCTTTTTCGAATCGCTTTATAATCCTTCTTCACATCGAGCGAATCGACGCTTGCCTCGCCAGATTCGGCCAATAGAAGGGTCGCAAGTATCCTAAAAAGTGTGGTTTTTCCTGCACCATCTGGGCCAATTAGGCCAAATAACTCAGATTGTTTGACTTCAAAAGAAATGTCTTCCAATGCCTTGATTTTGCCTTTTTCGAATGATTTAAAAAGGCGATTTGCGATAATTGCATTCATTGCGATTGGGGTTAAAATATCACTTCGCCATACATACCAATTTTCAAGGCTCCCGTGTTTTTTACATGGATTTTTACGGCATAAACAAGGTTTGCTCGTTCCTCTTTCGTTTGAATTGTTTTTGGCGTAAATTCTGCCTTTGAAGCAATCCAATACACTTTTCCTTGTAATGTGTCTGAAAGTCCTTCTGCCTTGTCAATAAGCACTTTTACTGGTTGATTGAGCTGAACTTTAGTCAATTGATTACCCGAAACATATACTTTTAAAGTCATTTCCGATAAATCTGCAATTTTGTAAAGTGCTTTTCCTGGAGCTGTCATTTCGTATTGTTCTGCATATTTGGTCAAAACAGTACCTCGAACAGGGTTGATAATTTCCCCACGCTTGATTTGGTCAGTCACTTGGTCGGCACGTTTTTCTAGTGGAGTAAGTTCGCTGTTGATGCTACGATTTTGGATAGATACTTGCGTTTTTTGAGCGCTAATTTGGCTTTCTAGTACACTAATTTGTTTTTTGGTTAAAGCAATAGCTCCTTCCATATCGTCGAGTTGTTTACTTGGAACAGCCTCAGATTTTACCAAATTTGTCAGGCGTTGAAATTCTCTTTGTTGGATTCGAAGTTGCTCTTTTTGGACAGCTATTTGATTTTCCAATACTTTAATTTGTGCTGAAGCATCATTGAATTTCTGAGGTAAACTTTTGATACTTGCTTCAATTTGGGCTTCTTGTAGTTGTAAGTTTGCCACATCAATATTCCCAACCTTTTGAGCCAAACCCACAGTGTCTCCTTCTTCTAAATCCAGATGAAGGATTTTGCCTGCCACTTCTGAAGAAATAATGGTTTCTGTAGCTTCAAATGTGCCAGTGGCATCAGAGGTTTGTTCATTTTTTTTACAAGAAAAAATAAGCGTGCTTAGAAGCGATATGAGGATAAATTGCTTTTTCATTTCAAATATAGGATTGTGCGAATTTCGCGGTTTGATAATAAAAATAGGAAATTAAAGTCCTAATGTGCTTTGATAATTGGCCTTCGCAAGTGCTTGTTGTAGGGTATGAATCAACTGATTTTCTTTAGCTTGTAATTCAGCCGAAAGGTCTGTTAAATAGTCACTTGCGGTGATGATACCATTGTCGAGCTGAGCGCTAGAGGTTTTGGTGATTTTTTCTCTTAGAACAATAATTTTTTGGTCTAGCTCAATCATATTATCCAGTTTTTTGACTTCGGCATCCAACTGTTGTAAAGCAATATTTGTGTTTAATAAAAAGGTCTCTTGTTGCGCATCTACGTTTTTAGAAGAAATTAGCAACTGAGTTTTTTCTTGCTTTTTGGTGTACAAACCTCCTAATGACCAATTGAATCGTAACCCTCCAATATAGTATCCTTTAAAATCATTTTCGAGCATATTCAGTGCTGGTCTACCGTATCCAGTTTGTAAGAATAGCCCAATTTTAGGCATATTTTTGGCATTAATGAGTTGTTCCTGAGTACTTAAAAGGTTGTGTTGTTCTTGAAAAAGCGTCAATTCAGAACGTTGAATTTTAGAGTCTTGACCCGTTGAAAGCACTGGAGAGACTAACTGAACCGACGATAGGTCTTGGTTGATAAGCAGACCAAGGATCTTTTTCCCTAGTGATTCCTGAGATTTTACTTCACTGGTACGTTGCTCTAGCTTTAGAATTTCTACTTCGAGCTGATTCAAATTGGCTTGGGTACTTACGCCATTTTGGATACCAGCTTTAATTCTGTTGATTTTTGATTGCAACTCATTTTTGATAATATCTATCAATTTGAGCTGATTTTGGCTCAATAAAATGCTAAAATAACTCTGACTAACACGCTCTTTTAGTTTGTCGAGCTCAACGGCTAATTTTTGCTGCTCGGTCTGGGAGGCTGCCTTTTGCACTGAAATTTGAGCTTGAGTGATACCTCCATCGTACAAACTTTGTTTTACCTCAGCATATATTTTATACTGGTCTTTAGAAATTTGAGGAATATCAATATTGGGAATTTTGATTGGAACAGAAGTCACATCCGACTGATAGGTAGCCTGCCCGACAAGGTCAACTTGTGGTTTAAAATTACTTTTTAGTTGAGCGATTTGTTGCTCTAGACTTTCATTGATGTATCCTTTTTGCTTGGCAATCGGATAATTTTGTTTGGCCAAAGTATAACACTGGCTCAAGGGAAGAACCTCTTGCGCTTGCGTGTGCTTGACAATCAAACAAATAAGGAGAATATAAAACGCTTTTCTCATGGTTTTAACTAAAATGTTTAACTATTTGGTTAAAAATCTATTTTTAAAAAAGTAACAAACAAGTAGAGTATTCTTTGGGCGGACTACTGATTTGTTACTTTGTTGAAAGAAAAGAACTTTTACAAAACGATAGAATGGTAGACCATCTCGTAAATTTCTTTTTTCCGTTGTTTTAATAGTTCTTGATACATTTCTTCGGGAACTTGCATCAACACTTTTTGAAAAATTGACCTTCCCATAAATGGAAAAACACACATTGAAACAATATTCATGAGTAAGTGTGCAGGATTAATAGGTCTGATTTGTTTGTTTTCAATCGCCTGAAAAATTTCCATAACCATTTTACCAATCATTGGCTTGAGTCCGTTTTCTTCAAAAGCACCCACGATAAGATTAGCATTTCTTGAGAGCTCGTTGGCCACAAAAAGCGGTAGTTCTTGGTTGGCCAGTAAAAAATCAATATAGGCATCGGTAAACGCCTGAATTTTTTCAAAAATGGGTTGCTCAGATTGAATAATGGTATTGAGATTAGGAATGAGTTTGCCTACAATTCCTGCAAATACTCTTTTGAATAATTGTTCCTTATTTCTAAAGTAATAATGTAGTAAAGCTTTGTTAATGCCTGCGTTGTCCGCAATTTCCTGCATACGAGCGCCATCCCAGCCTTTTTCGATAAAAACCTTTCTCGCTGCAATTAAAATCTTTTCCTCTGTTGTTATCTCTACTTCCATTTTATCAAAAGGTTTAACCATTTGGTTAAATATGATTCAAAGGAATAATATACCTTTGATAAAAGCAAGAAATTAGCAGAATAAATCTTGGGATTTTTTTCAAGACAATAGTAGATTACAAATAAGCAACAACATTTGATTATCTTTGTTATTCAAGTAAAAATTTAATCGCACGTGATAAAGTATTTGAAGAGTATTGCCTACAATCCTACGAGTTTGATGATTATTTTGGGCGCCTTATTGCTGTTATGGCAGGAATTACAGGGAAGTTTGTCTATTTGGGTACAAATCTTTTTTGCATTTGGTTTTGTATTTCTGATCGGAATTCCTCACCGAACCTTGGATATTTGGTTGGAACAAGAGATGTGTAAAAGAGAAGGAAAGGCGTACAAAAAATGGACTTTTTATGTTCGTTATCTTTTTGCTATCATACTTTTTGCCGCTTTGTGGTGGTATTGGCCTACAGGGAGCGTATTTTTATTTTTATTGATTACCGCTTGGCATATTGGAGAGTCTGATTTGAAATCTCCTCAGGCAAATAATATGCTATGGACATTGACGCGTTACAGCTATGGAACGATGATTGTTTTATGGCTTTTTTTAGGTCATGGAAGTCAAGCTAGTATTTTGTGGGCAAGCATTACACGCCAAGATATGTTAATGATGCAAATTTGGTTGATGTTAACTGCTTCAAAAGAGCTTATTATCGGAGTGGTTTGCCTCATTACGTTCCTTTTGTTGTTTTTGGTACAATATAAAAATCCATCAAGTTTTACTGTTAGAAAAGTTATATCCTTGGTGGTTATCTTGGTATTGTGCGAATATCTGCCCTTGTTACCCGCATTGGCATTATATTTTGGTGGCTGGCATGCTGTAAATGCATTTTCTGATGCGCATCGTTATTTTTTGCCTGAGGGACGTAGTATCAATTCAGCTTTTCAGCTATGGTTACATGCTATGCCGATTACGCTTATTGCTGTTGTAATGACTTTGGGCTACGCGTATTTCTGGGCTGCCTTTGCCAAAAGTATGAATCCCATTCCGATGATGTATTTGTTGGTGATGTGTACGACATTCCCGCATCAATGGCTCATAGGACATATCAACCGCGAGAAGATTTCTTAAAAAAAGTTAAATATTTACAAATCGAAGCCCCAAAAATCAAATTTGGGGCTTTGGTGTTTTTGGTAAAGACCTAAAGAACGATTTAGTTTGTTATCTGAAAAAATGTACTTTAGTAGTCTTAACTCATTTTATACCACTTCACCATGATTGCAATACTCATCATCGGAATCACCCTAGTATTCACCTATCAAGGGTTTCGTGACTTTTTGTTTTTTGATAAATATAAATTTCACGTTTTTCCAGTACTATTACAAAAGGACTATAAACGCCTGTTGACCTCAGGATTTCTGCATGTTGACTGGCTACATTTCTTTTTTAATATGTACAGTTTGTATGTATTTTCAGGACTGACGATTAATATTTTTGGAGAAGCTAAATTTCTCATTCTTTATTTGGGAAGCATTGTTGGGGGCAACCTTATTTCCGTATTGATTCATAGAAAAGACGATGGGTACACCTCGGTGGGCGCCTCTGGTGGGGTATTTGGAATCATGTTTGCTTCGATTGCAGTATTTCCAGATATGGGTCTAAGAATCATGTTTATTCCTATCTCATTGCCAGCGTGGATATTTGGCTTACTTTACTTAGGAGTGTCCATTTATGGAATCAAATCTAATAAAGACAATATTGGGCACGATGCACATTTAGGAGGAGCTATCATCGGTATGCTATTAGCCATACTGTTTATTCCCGAAATTTTACAGGAAAATTTGTGGGTTATATTACTGTTGTTAATCCCATCTTTGGTATTTATCTATATCATTGTGACTCGTCCTTATTTGTTATTGATTGATAATTTTTATTTCAAAAATAACCAACAACAAGACACCATTGACGAAAGATATAATGCCAATAAAGTCAAGAAACAGCATGAAATAGATGAAATTTTGGATAAAATAGCTTCCAAAGGAATAGATAGCTTGAGTACCAGTGAAAAGGCTGCCTTGGAAGAGTATTCAAAAAGAATGAATTAGGAAAGGGAAGAGGATATAGGTTGTTCTTCAATAAAAAAGGACTTGAGAAATATTTCTCAAGTCCTTTTTTATTGAAGAAATTGGAAAATTTAACCCTTGTTTGAAGTTGAAATCTTCACAACTTTTGCTGCAGTTTTTTCAATTTTTTGTAATTCTTTTTGCCCAACAGAAGCATCAGTTTTTACTGCGATATATGGTGCAATTACCAAAGAAACAATCGACATCAATTTAATCAAAATATTCATTGATGGGCCAGAAGTATCCTTGAATGGGTCACCAACAGTATCACCTGTTACCGAAGCTTTGTGCGGTTCAGATTTTTTGTAATACGTTACACCGTCGATTTGAACACCTTTTTCAAATGATTTTTTGGCATTATCCCAAGCACCACCTGCATTCGATTGGAACATACCCATCAAAACACCCGATACTGTTACACCTGCCAACATACCTCCTAATACCTCAGGACCAAAAGTAAAACCAACCAATACGGGAGAAATCAAGGCAATAGCACCAGGCAATATCATTTGTCGAATTGAAGCTTGTGTAGAAATAGCCACACATTTTTCGTATTCTGGTTCAGCTTTGTATTCCATAATACCTGGAATTTCACGGAACTGACGACGTACTTCATTTACCATTTCCATTGCAGCCTTACCTACCGCAGAAATACACAAAGCACTAAAAATAAATGGAATCATACCGCCAACAAATAAGCCAGCCAAAACATCAGCTTTATAAATATCAATCGCTTTGATACCTGCAATCCCAACAAATGCGGCAAAGAGAGCCAATGAAGTTAATGCAGCAGAAGCAATAGCAAAGCCTTTTCCAGTGGCAGCAGTTGTGTTACCTACAGCATCCAAATTATCGGTACGACCACGTACTTCTGAAGGTAATTGAGACATTTCAGCAATGCCACCAGCATTGTCTGCAATAGGTCCAAAAGCATCAATAGCCAATTGCATCGCTGTAGTTGCCATCATACCAGCTGCTGCAATAGATACACCATACAAACCTGCAAATTTGTACGAAAAGATAATCCCTGCTGCTAATACAAGAATCGGCAATACAGTAGATTCCATACCTACTGCCAATCCACCGATGATATTCGTAGCGTGTCCAGTTCCTGATTTTTCAATAATTGACAATACGGGACGTTTGCCCATTGCAGTGTAATATTCGGTAATAGCAGACATTAGAGCGCCAACTATCAAACCAACAATGATGGCAAGGAATACACCATTTGAGGTAAATTCAAATCCACGTAAATTGAGGGTATCTGGTAATAAATGATGTACCAAGAAATAAGAAGATACGAAAGTAATAGCAATAGAAAGCCAATTGCCCAAGTTCAATGCATTTTGAACAGAAGCAGTTTCGCTAGAAATTCTTACAAAAAAGGTAGATACTAAAGATGCCAAAAGTCCAACACCTGCAATCAACATGGGCAAAATGACAGGAGAAAAACCTCCTACATTATCCGAAACCTGAATTTCTTGTCCTAATACCATTGTTGCCAGAATAGTAGCCACATAAGAACCAAATAAATCGGCACCCATACCAGCCACGTCACCTACGTTATCGCCTACGTTATCGGCAATTGTTGCGGGGTTACGGACATCATCCTCGGGGATTCCTGCCTCCACTTTACCTACTAAGTCAGCACCCACATCGGCAGCTTTTGTATAAATCCCACCACCCACACGAGCGAATAGCGCGATAGATTCAGCACCAAGTGAAAAGCCTGCTAGTACTTCAATAGCTTTTTTCATTTCTACAGAAGTAAGCTCATGACCTGCGGCAAACATTTGATAAAATACGATAAATAAACCACCCAGACCAAGAATCGCTAAGCCTGCAACGCCCATACCCATAACCGAACCACCTGTGAAAGACACCTCTAAAGCTTTTGCTAATGAAGTACGAGCAGCTTGAGCTGTTCTCACATTGGCCTTGGTTGCCACTCTCATTCCGATATAACCTGCAGTGGCTGAAAATACTGCCCCAATCAAAAAGGCTAAAGCAATTACTGGTGAAGAATGAATAGGGTGGTCTGGTGTTCCTTCGTCAGAACCTAACCAAAAAAGTAGGATAGCCGTCGGAATTGCAAAATAGGCTAGAATTTTCCATTCGGCTTTCAGAAAAGCAATAGCTCCGTCGGCAATATATCCTGAGAGTTTTTGCATGTTTTCGTCACCCGTTGGTTGATTCGAAACCCAGTTAAAACGCCAAAATGTGTACAACAAGCCAACGAGACCCAGAGCAGGAACTAAATAAATAATGTCATTCATAAGAGTTAAATAGTTTGGTTGGTTAAAATGTTGAGTAAATGAGATTTATAAGAACACTTACGTTTGTGTTTGGGCAAAATGCCCTACTATGCAAATATAATTTTTGCTTTGATATAAAAAAATTATTCCAAGATTTTATTGTATTTATTTTATATGATTGTTTCGGGAGTACATGTATACTTTCGAATGGGCAAATTGTATGTTTTTTAGGCGGAAAAAGAAAAGAAAAATGGCGAAGCCATACTGATATTTATCAATTCTCGACTCCATAGCTAGACTACATAAATCTGTTGCTACCTCCAATTGGTCGAGTTTACATGACAATTGGTCTGAATTGCACCAAACACCCAAGGGAAAAGTTTAGTTTTGTAGATATTGTAAAGACGAATACTGCCTTTAGAAAGACTTCATAAAAATCGATTTTATTCTCATGCGAAGAAACCACCCATTAAACCGTTTGATTTGCCAAGTGTTGGCGGCTTCGGCTTTAAGTTTTGGCGCAACTGCCCAAGTCATTAAGCCCATGCCCACTGGCGAAATGATTCTCAATCTAAAAAAATTAAATGTATTAGGTTCAGCGATGTATATCGCCGCTCACCCCGACGACGAAAATACCATTATGTTGTCTTGGTTGGCGAAGGAGCGAAAAGTTCGTACCTCTTATTTGTCGATTACACGTGGAGATGGCGGTCAAAACTTGATTGGTCCAGAGCAAGCGGAACTCATGGGCTTGATTCGTACCCAAGAGCTTTTGGCAGCACGTTCAATTGACGGTCCTGAGCAATATTTTACAAGAGCCAATGATTTTGGTTTTTCAAAAACAACGGAAGAAACGCTTCAAATTTGGGGAAAAGACGCCGTATTGGGTGATGTAGTTTGGCGTATTCGCAATCTGCGTCCAGATGTTATTATTTGTCGTTTTCCGCCTGATGCTCGTGCAGGACATGGCAACCACTCTGCTTCCGCTGCTTTGGCAGAAGAGGCATTTGCTGCTGCCGCTGATCCAACGAAGTTTCCTGAGCAATTAAAATTTGTGAAACCTTGGCAAGCCAAGCGCATCGTTTGGAATACCTTCAATTTTGGCACGGTAGCTCAAACGCAAAAACCTGCCGAAAAAGATTTTATTCAAGTCGACATTGGCGTTTATAATCCTCTTTTAGGTAAATCTTATAACGAAATTGCCGCTGAAAGTCGTTCTCAACATAAATCTCAAGGTTTTGGCGTACCTCGTGGTCGTGGTGCTCGCCCTGAATATTTGGTGCACAAGGCGGGAGAAAAGGCCACAAAAGATGCTTTTGATGGCGTTGATATTACTTGGAGTCGCGTAAAAGGAAGTGAAGGTATTCAGGATTTAATCAATGAAGCTGTTTCAAA
Source organism: Flectobacillus roseus (assembly GCF_030056595.1). Classification (NCBI taxonomy): domain Bacteria; kingdom Pseudomonadati; phylum Bacteroidota; class Cytophagia; order Cytophagales; family Flectobacillaceae; genus Flectobacillus; species Flectobacillus roseus. Next base: position 121,054 of record NZ_JASHIF010000003.1, on the reverse strand, counting down.
GTTTAATCCAGAAAAACCTGAAACTATTGTGCCTATTTTGGTAAAGGCTTACCAAAAGATAGAAGGTATTCAGGATGAGTATTGGAAAACTCAGAAGAAAAAAGAATTAGAAAGCCTAATTGTAGCTTGCTCTGGACTTTATTTTGAAGCGAACCCGAATGAGTTTTCGTCGGTTCGTGGCGAAAAAGTCAATGTGGCTTTAAGTTATATCAAACGTTCGGACGCAAATGTTTCTCTGAAAAAAGTACACTTGACTGGTTTTGAAAAGGATACGACTTTGACTCAATCGCTTGGTAATAATGAGTTGAATCGCATTACTTTTCCAGTAACGATTCCTGCCAACCAGCCTTTGACACAACCATATTGGCTAGCCGAAAAGAAAAGGGGCAAAGGAATGTACCGCGTAGATGATGCGTCTATTATCGGTTTGCCTGAAAAACCTGCTGATTTGCAAGCTGAACTTACTTTCACGATTGAGGGCAAAGATTTTACTTTCAAAACGCCAGTTATCTACAAATACACCGACGAGGTTAGAGGCGAGTTGTACCGTACTTACGAAATTCGCCCTGAAGTAACTGCCAACATTGCTGATAAGGTATATGTATTTGCTGATAATCAACCGAAGGAAGTGGAGGTTACACTCAAGGCAAACAAAGCAGATGCACGTGGTAGTGTAGCACTAGAAGTGCCCAAAGGATGGAAAGTAGACCCGACGACCACCATTTTCCAGTTCTCTAATAAATACCAAGAACAAAAAGTAGTGTTTAAAGTATCGCCAGCGGATATTACGCATGCAAGTGCAAGTGAAGCAACTTTCCGAGCGGTAGTAACGACTCCAAGTGGTACTTCAGACAAAGGTTTGTTGACAGTGGCGTATGACCATATTCCTCCACAAACCTTGTTCCCTGTAGCAGAGGCTAAAATTGTGAAGTTAGATATCAAGAAAAAGGGTAATAATATTGGCTATATCATGGGTGCGGGTGACGAAGTGGCTGCGGCATTGCGTCAGATTGGTTATAAAGTTACTATGTTAGGAGAGAAGGAATTGGATGAAGATTTGAGTAAATACGACGCTATTGTGGTTGGTGTACGTGCCTATAACACGGAACCACGTTTGAAATTCTATCAAAAGAAATTGATGGAATATGTTCAAAATGGCGGAAACATGGTAGTGCAATATCAGGTGAATAATAACTTGCAAAAAATTGATGGTGGTTTAGGGCCTTACGACTTCAAACTTTCTCGTGACCGTGTTACAGTAGAGGAGGCCGAAATACGTTTCTTAAAACCAGAACACCCGATTTTGAATGCACCAAACAAAATTACTTCCAAGGATTTTGATGGTTGGATTCAGGAAAGAGGCTTGTATTTTTCAAATGAATGGGATGGTAAGTATGAAACCATTATTTCCTCAAATGACCCCAACGAAAAGCCAGCGGATGGAGGCTTATTATACGCCAAATACGGAAAAGGTAATTACATCTTCACAGGCTATGCCTTCTTCCGTCAACTTCCTGCAGGCGTTTCGGGTGCATACAGACTATTTGCTAACTTGATTTCAGTAGGGAAGTAGGTTGAGTTAGTGGGTGAGTGGCAAAGTGATTAAGGCACAAAGTGAATCATCCCTAATTGAGTGATTATTTTTAATATGAATTTTACTAGTAGAGACGCAATGATTGCGTCTCAAGACGGGTAATATCTGGTATAGTAGTAACAAAAAAGGGGTTCGAAAAACTAATTTCGAACCCCTTTTTTGTTATGCGTATAGAAAATAATTCAAATGTTAAAGTCAGTGAGAACTCTTGTTGAGCTTATTATACTAGTTCACTTAGTGCCTGTGTGCCTCATCAACTGTTCCCTCAAACACTATCTACTGAACTTCACTCTCAAGGCTGTTGCGTCGTATTTGCCATTGATGAAATTGCTTACGACTTCTAAGCCGAATATTTTCCCGATACCTGATACGCCGTAACCTACTTCTAGGTAATTGAAGTTTTTATTGCCTGTGAATAGATAATTTGCGAATACCGATTCTTTTAAGCCATATAATCTCAACAGATTAATTTTGGTGAGAAGTAATGATCTAAAATCTTGTTGTGCATGTGCCTCTACATACGAGCCATTGGTGCTGTAATTATAGTAATCAAGATTTCTGAATGAATTAAACAGTCCTTCTCTTCTGAACAAAACCTGATTGCCATTGAAGTGTTTGTAGTCGAGGAAATAACTTGGTTTTTTTAGGAAATCTCCAGCAGTTACCATCAAGCGAAGGTCGCCTAGTCGATTGAGATTGAATACCTGTTCGTACTCAATTTCGGTATTATTAAAGTCACCTTCTTTGCTGAAGCCCCATTTACTTCTGATTCTGAAATTAGGATTGCGGTAGTTTGAAATAAATTCACGTCCGTTAAATTTACTTGTTTTAGCAAAAGGACGAATGGATAGTCCAGCGCTTAGAATTTGAATAGAATGATTAGTCCATGACACATTCGGTAGTTCGCTGTTTGTCGGTAAATTGCTACTGAACTCTCTGTTTTTATTGTCGAAAATAGGCTTTGTATTGGCAATATTTTCTAATATATGTCGTTGGGCTGTTTCAAACGAAAGACTTCCTGTAAGCTTCGGCGATATCTGATGTCGAAGCTCTATTTGACCGAAGGCTTTTTCGTAAACCTTCATATAATTTTGTTCAAATAAGAGCGAGTAAATAGAGTTGACAAATGGGGTAATAGGTTGGTTTTGATTGTATTGGTACACAAACTGACCACCTTTTACCGATAACTGTGTGTATTTATGAACAAATGTTCCATAAAGCAAACCTGTCAACTTATTTCTTCCGAAGGAGTAGCGTAAATCAGTTCCGATCTCCAAACGACTCAGTAATTTGTTTCGCTTAATATATTTTAAGCCTGTTTCCAAATAGAACCCTTCAACTGTATTGTAGTAAGAGCCGTCTACATTTGAATTGGCCATAGCTGGCGACGAAAAGGATAAAGTTTTTTGGTATCCATACAAAGGCGTTCTGGGACCATAATTATAGGTATGGCCAGACCAAATATGGCTTAATTTGAATTTTGGAAGGTTTTTGATAGAGTCCTTTTTAATTTGTCCTTCGTTTACTTTATTCAAACTATCAGCTTGTTTGTAGCCTACCACCTCATATTCTGTGAGTGGAACTTGGCGCTCTGTATTCCAAAAATCATTGCTTCGTTTCGTGGATAGTGAATCAACATCCAAGCTATAATCTCGAATGACATTTACGTCTTGATTTTGTGCTTTTTTCTCTGCTTTGTCTTCTTTTTCTAAATCCTTGAGCACTTTTTTGAGTTGCTTGCGCGTCATGGATTGTTGTTTTAAAGCTAAGTTTTTATCAACTTTTTGACCTTTCAATTCCTTTGCTTCCGCTTTATCGATTTTCTCATCAATAACCACTGGTTGTTGATGATATTTAGGGTTTACGGTTAAGTTATAATTACGAACATTAGTTACATAACGACCCTCAGCTACAATACCGAAAGCGTCGAAACTAAATCCTGAATCCATATAAACTGGCATCCAAACATCCTTGAAAGGTGAATACAGTTGTTTGAGTGTGTAGTTACCATTTTCATCATTAAACTTCAAATCAAGACTATGAATCGCCCATGTATCTTCGATGATATTGATCGTTCCTGAAAATACATCTGGCCCCCAAGATTTGGGTGTTACCTTGATTTTATTGACTTGAACACCTCTATCCTCAAACATTCCTTCAAAGCTAAATTTGTAATATGCCAATGCACTTGGTGACAAGGGAGAAACAAGTCCTCCCATATTTGGTACGTAAAAATTGGTTCGAGCAAAAGTGATAATATTGCCACTGCTTTGCTGGATTTGCTTTGGAAAGTTACTTCTGCTTGAAACAATTTTTTCTTTGACCGTATTTGGCTGAGAAAAATTAATGTCGTTGATGGATTCAAGAATATAGGTTTGTCCAATTTTTATCCCCAATTCTTTTTCCATCTTATTTCCTGCAACAGCTTTTAATAATTTTGAAACAGAATTAATTTTCCCTGTTCCTTTAACATAGGTTCTTGCGGTATAATTATTTACTTCTAAAATATGAAATCGTGCCATGGATATTGCCTTGCGCATAATAGTGTAGGCAGGGTCTTCTGTTTTGGCAGAAAATTTTACTTCATTGAGACTTATCGATTGTTCTTCGAGGTTTACATTGAGCGTTACATAGTCATTCTGTACATTCACTGTTTTTTCCAAAGATTTGTGACTCAGGTATTGGAAAACAACCGTGTATGTTCCACTTGGAAGCGCTAATTCATACAAGCCGTCTTCGTTGGCCATGGTACCTTTATTTTGCCCCTTGATAATAATAGAAGCAAATGAAAGTGCTTCGCCTTTGACATTTTTGATACTGCCCTTAATACCGCCTTCAGCGAAAGTATTAGTGGAAAACAAACAGCATAGAATAAAAGCAATTACGGACTGTAGTAATTTCATATGGTAATCGATGGGGTTTGTATCTTCTCAATCAGGCGATTGAGAAGAGTAGGATTGAGGTTGAGTCTATCGTGAAATAAATAGAGGTTTTCTGGACTCGTTGGCAAGATACTTAGTTATAGGATATAGTGCTTTGCTGTTAACAAAAATTAAGAAAAAGGATTTATGGTCTTTCAAATGCCCATTTCAAGAACTCAGGCATAACCTTTCCCCAAGTTTGGGGGTTGTGTTCGCCACCTTCAACTTGATGATAATGTGTATCGGTATTTACATGATATCCCTTTTGATGGAGTTCTTTCATCAAATCTAAGGTGTCGTCGATGGCGTCGATGATGCCATTGTTGTTACGATCGTCTTTTTCGTCGTTTGTTCCCGCTTCAAACCAGAACTTCAACCCAGCCTTGTACAAGCCAGCACGTACCAATTTATGGATAATTCGGTCGTGCTCGTCGGTGTATCCTTCCTCTCTTTGTCGCCACCACAAGGCTCCAGAAAACACACCTACTTTAGCAAATACATTGGCATGATGCCAGACAATATCAAAAGCTGATAAACCTCCCAACGAAAATCCTGCGAATACCCTGGCTTCAGGTTCTCTTCTTAAAGGATACTGATGTTCTAAATATGGAATGAGTTCATTAAGGATAAAAAGTGTGTAAAGCCCAGCTTTTGTACCTCGATTTTTGTAGTCTGCTTGTGCGGCTGTGCCATATTCCAAAATTCTTTCGTGATTGCAATGAATACCCACTGTTAGAAACGGGATAGTATGCTTATTTTCCAACATGGACTCCACGCTAGCTTGCATATGAAGGGCAGGGAAATCTTGCCCATCGTTGACCAAAAGCAAAGATAATTTTTGCTGATGTTGGGTGGGAATAATAATTGATAGACTGACGGTTCTTTGAAGATATTGCGAATAAATACTGTCGTTTTTATATGTGGTTTGATTCACTGTTTTAATTATTTTTTGTGAGTAGCTCAATGAGAAAAAGAGTATTTGGACTAACAAGATTAAAGTCAGTTTCATAAAAATAGAGTTTGTTGGTTGAAAATAGAAGCTTTTCTTCGATAATGTTCCTTCGAATTGGCATATCTCAAGAATGATTAACCCTAAACATTGGTAAAGTACAAATTTTGCAAGTCACCAAGTCTCGAGGTACTAATTTGAAGATTTTCTGGTAAAATACAGAATCATTGGAAGAATCATCGGATAAACAATAAATTAATGAGTTAATTATTTTGAAAAATTTTGAAAATAAAAAACAATGCCTATTTTTAAGAGAAAATCCTCCAAGGAATGCCAGTTTGAGAGAGTCAAAAGCACAATTTTTCCTTTGAAATACAATTTTTGATCTTTGCCTCGAACTGCCCAAACACTTCAAAACCATTAACCATATGCAGGAAAGATACATTAAATACTATTCGCATCATTTGGGGGCAGACAACGAAATCTTAATATATGGCCACTGGGGCTATCCAGTTATTGTGTTTCCAACTACTATGGGGCGCTATTACGAGGCCAAAGATTTCAAACTCATTGACGCTGCTAAAGGTTTAATTAATGACGGGAAAGTCAAAATCTATTGCCCTGATAGTATTGACAAATACTCTTGGTATGCCAAACATCTTCATCCTTCAGAGCGTATTCAAAACCATATCTACTACGATCAATATCTCAATGAAGAGCTGATTCCTGCCATTCAAAGAGAATGTGGCGTCGCAAAAGTGGCGGTTGCAGGTTGTAGTTTCGGCGGTTTTCATGCAGCAAATTTTGCCTTCAGACATCCTGATAAGGTTTCTCACCTTTTTACGATGGGTGCGGCTTTTGATATTCGTTCCTTTCTCAATGGTTTTTATAATGATCAGGTATATTTTAATAATCCTCCTGATTATTTACCCAATCTGAATGACCCGAATTTGTGGCAGATGAATATCGTATTAGGCACATGTAATGCAGACTTCTGTAGACCAGAAACAGAAAGACTTTCAGGAATTCTTAAAAGTAAACATGTCGATCACTGGTTGGATGTCCGCTGGCATGGAACCCACGATTGGCCTATTTGGAGAGAAATGTTTCCAGAATACCTGTCAAGAATTTAGTAAAAATAAATATTAAAGAAATTTCATAAAGTTCACTCAACAAAAAACTTACGAATAAAACTATGAAGAAAATCGGTATTTTACATGGAATGGAGAATACTTTTCCTGAAGCATTTGTAGAAAGAGTCAACCAAATTGCACCTAAAGGAATTGTCGCTGAAAGAGCCTTAATTGATAAAGTAATTCAAGGGGAATCTTCTGGATATGATGTAATTATCGACCGTATTTCGCAAGACGTACCCTATTATAGAGCAATGTTGAAAAACACAGCTATGGCAGGAACAGCGGTAATCAATAATCCCTTTTGGTGGAGTGCTGATGAAAAGTTCTTTAACAATGCATTGGCGGTAAATATTGGCGTTCCTGTACCCAAAACTGTGATTTTGCCTTCAAAAGTTCGTCCTGATGATACCTCAGATACTTCTTTTCGCAACTTAAAATTCCCGATGCCATGGGGTGATATTTTCGATTATATTGGTTTTCCTGCCTATATGAAACCACACTCAGGAGGAGGTTGGAAAAACGTATACAAAGTACGTGATGCCGATGAGCTTTTCAATGCATACGATGAGACGGGTCAATTGGTGATGCTCTTACAAGAGGAAATTCTTTTCACTGATTATTTCCGTTGCTATTGTATCGGTGGCAAAGATGTTCGTATTATGCCTTACGAACCAAGAAACCCACACCATTTGCGCTACGATGCTCAATTACCCACAGGACCTGCTGCTAAAAAGCTATTAGCTACCGTCAAAGATTATGTATTGGCGCTAAACCATGCGCTTGGCTACGATTTTAACACTGTGGAGTTTGCAGTGCGTGACGGTATTCCTTATGCGATTGACTTCTGTAACCCTGCGCCCGATGCAGACGTAAATTCAGTGGGTCAAGAAAACTTTGAATGGGTGGTCGAGACTTCCGCAAAGTTCGCTATTGACCGTGCGAAAAAGCATAAACCAGGCAAAGACAATCTTACTTGGGGAACATTTGTTCGTAGCTCCGTAGCAGGCGTAGCTCGCGATAAAATGATGGAAAAATAGACCTTATTGAGAACTGTGTTTGGAAACAACATAGTTCTCAATCAAACCACCCAACCGCAAATAACTATGTCATTATTTACCCTAGGAATTGAAGAAGAATTTCAAACAATAGACCCTGAAACAAGAGATTTGCGTTCGCACATGTCCAAAATTGTGGAAGGAGGAAAAATCAGTTTACAAGAAAGAGTAAAAGCCGAAATGCACCAAGCAGTGGTGGAGGTTGGGACAAATATTTGTTATAATATCCAACAGGCGCGTGATGAGGTAATTTATCTTCGAAAACATATCATTGAATTAGCCGATGCCCAAAATCTAAAAGTGGCAGCCGCAGGAACTCACCCCTTTGCTGACTGGCAAGACCAACTCATAACCGACAACCCTCGTTACGATGCCCTCATTGACGAAATGCGTGACGTGGCAAGAGGAAATTTGATTTTTGGGTTGCATGTTCATGTGGGTATCGAAAACCGTAACCAAGGATTGGAGATTTTGAATGCGGTTCGTTACTTCTTGCCACATATTTATGCGCTGTCTACCAATTCTCCTTTTTGGTGTGGACGCAATACAGGCTTCAAGTCCTATCGTTCAAAGGTTTTTGATAAATTTCCACGTACGGGTATCCCTGAGTTTTTTGCCTCTGCAAGTGAATATGACGATTATGTCAATTTACTAGTAAAAACAAATTGTATTGACGACGGTAAAAAAATCTGGTGGGATATTCGCTTACATCCTTACTTCAATACCATCGAATTTCGTATTTGTGATATTCCTATGCGTGCCGACGAAACAATATGTTTAGCGGCATTGATGCAGGCTTTGGTAGTAAAAATCTATAAATTGTTGAAGCAAAATCTCAATTTTAGAAGCTATCGAAAAGTATTGATTAATGAGAATAAGTGGCGTGCAGCTCGCTATGGTATTCATGGGAAATTAATTGATTTCGGGAAACAAGAGGAAGTTCCATACAGAAACCTTTGTGACGAGCTACTTGATTTCGTAGATGATGTACTGGACGAATTGGGCAGTCGCCATGAAGTAGAGTATATTCGAACGATTCTTGATAATGGTACGGGTGCCGATCGTCAATTGGCAGTTTTTGAGCAATCAGGAGGTGATTTGAAAAAAGTAGTAGACTATATCGTTGAAGAAACCAAGGTAGGTATTTTTTAAGATTTAGGAAATACAAAATAATATTTCTTGAATCAATATTTAGACTATTCGAAACAAAAAGTAAATAAAGTTATTGCGAAATAAAGATTAGGGAAATGTAAAATTTTAGCCACAAAAATGACTTAAAATGGCTAATTTTACATTCTAATATTAAGTAATTAAGCACTTTAAGTATTGTACTTTCTAAAGATGAGTGCTACCACTAATAATCCCTAAGCATTTCCATCAACTTTGTTTCAGATGAATCACAATAGTCTTCGAATAGCCATTCTCGATATGTACGACAACGTAGCCAATGAAGGTATGCGTTGTATCCTGAATTTGATTAAAAACTTTGAGGAAGAATCTCATATTTCCTTACAGTACGATATATATAATGTGCGTGCCGAAATGGCTTTGCCAGACCTAAGTTATGATATCTATATCTCGACTGGCGGTCCAGGTAGTCCGCTCGAATCTGGCGAATCTTGGGAAGCACCATATTTCACTTTTATCGATTCTATTTTTGCCTATAATCGTGGCGAGGAGGTAATAGCAGGTATCCAAAAACCTAAGTATATGTTTTTGATTTGCCATTCTTTCCAATTGGTCTCACGTCATTTGGGAATAGGAATGGTTTCGAAACGTAGAAGTACCTCTTTTGGCGTATTTCCAGTGCATCGTACTGCTGAGGCTGGTTCAGAACCATTTTTTGATGGATTGCCAGAACCGTTTTATGTGGTCGACTCGCGAGATTATCAATTGGTTCGTCCCAATAAAAAGCGCATTAAGGATTTGGGTGTAACTATTTTAAGATTAGAAAAGGAACGTCCACATGTAAATTTAGAGCGTGCCATCATGGCTATTCGTTTTTCTAAAGAAGTTTTCGGAACACAATTTCACCCAGAAGCTGATGGTGAAGGAATGTTACGTTATTTGCAAAAAGAAGATAAGCGACATGCTGTAGTAAAATCACATGGTTTGGCAAAATATAATAGTATGGTAGAGCAATTGGCCGACCCAGACAAAATTTTGCTGACAGAATCGGTAATTTTACCTAACTTTTTGAAAACAGCTAGTACAGCAATTTTCAAAACTACTTCACAGAATTAACAACGGATGGCCCTATCTGTTCACGATAAATACCCTCGGATAGGGCCGTCCGATTGAAAAATATGCATAAAGCTTCTCGACAAAACTTTAATGCTCAATTTTCTTCTGATACCTATCAGCAATTTCTTGCATCAATTCACCATGCGTATCCTAAACAATTAGATTTTCGAGTGGCGGAGACTCCTGTTTTTGTGCCAAAATCTTTTAAAAATCAATTGCTGGACGCCTGTGAGCATATTATTTCGGTATTAACTTCAACTGACTTTAAGGGAAAAACAGAAAAGGCCATTCCAACGGGGCAAAATGTGCCTCATGAAAACCAGAATTCTTCTTTTTTGGCGATAGATTTTGCAATCTGTGAAAATGAAACAGGTGAAATAGAACCTCAATTGATTGAATTGCAAGGATTTCCTTCCTTGTTTGCCTTTCAATATTTTCTTTCAAAACAGTTTCAAAATCAATATCCTATTCCTGATAACTTTGACTTTTTGTTTAATGACCTAACTCGACCAAAATATGTCGAGTTTTTAAGGAATTTAATTGTCGGAGAAGAAAAACCCGAAAATGTGATTTTGTTAGAAATTTATCCCGAAACCCAAAAAACGAGAATTGATTTTAAAGTCACGGAAGAATTATTGGGGGTAAAAGCAATATGCATTACTAAGATTATTAAAAAGGGAAAATTACTCTTTTACGAAGAAGAAGGAGAACTTGTACCTATCAAACGTATCTATAATCGATTGATATTTGATGATTTAGCCAATTATCCTGAGCTTCAAACGGCGTTTAACTTCACCGACAATGTTGATGTTGAATGGGTAGGACACCCCAATTGGTTTTTTAGAATTAGCAAATATATTTTGCCTTTATTCAAACACCAATATATTCCTGAAAGTCATTACTTATCTGATTTTCAAGGAGATTTTCCGAAAGATTTAGAGAATTATGTCTTAAAACCATTGTTTTCTTTTGCAGGAAGTGGCGTAAAAATTAATATTACAGAAACAGATTTGCAAGAAGTCGAAAATCCTGCAGAGTATATTTTACAAAGGAAAGTCAATTATTTACCAGTTATAGAAACAACAGATGGGAGCAAAGTAAAAGCTGAAATACGTTTGCTCTACGGATGGGAACAAGGAGCACCCAAACCCACCTTATTGACCAATTTAGCCCGATTATCGAGAGGGGAAATGATAGGAGTGAGGTTCAACAAAGACTTTGATTGGGTAGGGGGAACAGTTTGTTTTATGGAAAAATAAGAAATGAAGCCACAAAATCTTGTAATTTTGTGGCTTCATCACATATTAAACATTAAGGTTTTGATTACGCAGCGTGAGTTATTTTTGAAAAATGTGGCCCAAACCTCAGATTTTCCATTAGCCTTGGAAATTGAGCGTGCCGAAGGGGTTTATTTATACGATAAAGAGGGTAAGTCTTATATGGATTTGATTTCGGGCATTGGGGTATCCAATGTCGGACATCGCCACCCAAAGGTTGTGGAGGCCATCAAAGACCAAGTCGACAAATATATGCACCTAATGGTGTACGGAGAATTTGTGCAAAGTCCACAGGTGCTATTGGCAAAAGCCTTGGTAGATTCGTTAACACCTAGCGCAGGGGATAGACCTGTATTAGACAATGTATATTTTACCAACTCAGGAACGGAAGCGATCGAAGGAGCCATGAAGTTGGCTAAACGATATACCCAAAGAACAGAGTTTGTGTCTTGCTATAATGCGTATCATGGTGCTACACAAGGAGCATTGTCATTGTCGGGGAGTGAAAACTTTAAAAGAAATTTTAGACCTCTATTGCCAATGACCAAAAATATTACCCATGGCAATATGGCTGACATTGAGCAAATTACAGAGCAAACTGCTGCTGTTATTATTGAAATTATTGGCGGCGAAGCTGGGGTGCGAGTACCCACAGTTGAGTATTTTCAAGTACTAAGAAAAAAATGCGATGAGGTAGGAGCACTTTTGATTATTGATGAAATACAAACTGGTTTTGGACGAACAGGCAGTTTTTGGGCGTTTGAGCAATTTGGTATTTATCCCGATGTCATTACAAGTGCCAAAGGAATGGGCGGAGGTATGCCTATCGGTGCGTTTATTGCGAATCAGAAGGTAATGAGCGTGTTTAAGGATAATCCTATTTTGGGACATATCACTACTTTCGGCGGACATCCTGTGTCGTCGGCGGCATCGCTGGCAACGATTAATTTAATTCGAGGTGAAAAATTATATGAGTCTGTTCCAGAAAAAGCCGCTTTATTTCGCTCATTGCTAGTGCATCCTAAAATCAAAGAAGTCCGCAATCAGGGTTTGATGATGGCCGTGGAATTTGCTGATTTTGATGAACTAAAAGGGATTATCGACCGAGCGATTGAAAAAGGTTTATTGACAGATTGGTTTTTGTTTTGTGATAATTCCATGCGAATTGCTCCGCCTTTAATCATTACAGAGGAACAAATTAGAACTGCTTGTGAAATTATACTTGCTTGCATTGAATAAAAACGGTTATCCATAGTAGAGCCGCAATGCCTGCGTCTCAGGCTCAGTAAAATCTAGCATAGTAGCATCAAAAAAGCGGTCGGAATGTATTTTCCGACCGCTTTTTTGATGAATTATCTTTATGATAACTGATGTAAGTTTAAATGAATTTTAGGTGCCTCAATGCCTTCCTTCTTCAAGTGTTCATATACCAACTCCGTTACTCCATAATAAGTGGCCCAGTAATTTTCAGAGTTAGTCCATACTCTCACGTCAAATTTTAAAGCATTCTCTGTCATTGAGTTGAGTAAAATGTCATGTTCCATATTTTGTAATGCAGTAGGACATAGTTTCACCGCATTTGTAAATGCTTTTTTGACAGAGGCTAACGAGTTTTGATTGCCAACGGCAAAAACCATATCTACACGTATTGTTCCTTTTCCGCTAATATTGGTAATCGCAGATGTGGCTAATGCTCCGTTGGGTAAAATCAATGTTTTATTGTCTGGTGTTACCAAAATGGTATTGAATATTTGCACCGATTCTACTGTTCCAGTGAATCCCTGTGCACTAATCAGGTCACCAACTTTGTAAGGTTTGAAAATGAGGATTAATACACCACCAGCAAAGTTTGATAAACTCCCCTGTAAAGCTAACCCAACCGCCAAACCAGCCGCTCCAAGTACTGCTACAAAAGAAGTGGTTTGAATACCCAAAATACCTGCGCAACTTAGCAATAGCATAATATTCAAGGCAACCGAAACAAGAGAGATGAGAAATGGCTGAACATCTTTATCAAAATTACTCTTGTTCATTTTTGATCCTAAAACTTGCGAGGCTTTTGCAATAACTTTACGACCAATGATAAAAACGATAAGTGCTAATAAAATTTTTCCTCCATACTGTGTAATAGCAAGAAAGATTTGGTCTTTGAGATTTGTGAAACTAATGTCCATGGTAATAAGTGAGGTTTAAGTGAATAATTTGACTTTCGGACGCAATTGCTTAAAATAGTCACCTTTGTAAACAAAAAAGGGAGACCGTTGTAGTCTCCCATTGTACAAATTAATAGTGGATAGTAATGTTCAGGTCAATATTTTTAAACCGACTTAATAAAATCGATGCTTTTCTTTAAAGCTACATCTGGATTAGCTACTAAATCTTGTTCTACAAAATAGTGTTTTACGCCTACCTGCTTTGCCTTTTCTACAATCTCTTTCACACCCAAAACCCCATCACCAGCAGATGTCATGTATGGGAATAATTCAAACCATTGGTTAGAGCTATTACCATCACCTGAGAAGCGTTTTTTCTCCTTCATATCCTTCAAATGAAGCATATGATAGCGATTTTTGTACTTATCTAACAAGGAGATTGGGTCCGTTCCACCAGCGGTTGTCCAATAAATATCCATTTCGAAGAACACCAAATTTGGATCTGTTTTTTCCATGATCAGCTCCAATGGGACAACTCCGTCCATCTTACTTAAACCGTATCCATGGTTATGATACCCAAACTTCAGGCCTTCTTTTTTCGCATTTTCACCAATTTTATTGAAATCGTCGATAATTCTTTTGTAGTCATCCAAATTTTTACGATGGTCTTCAGGAATAGCAGGCAATACTACGTATTCAAAACCCAAAGCACGTCCTGCTTCTCCAAGTTGCGGCATATTGTTGAGAAGCGTTGCTAAATCTGTATGAGCTGAAGGAGTTTTTAAACCATTATCTTGAAGAATTTGCTTTATTTCTTTAGCTGATTTTCCGAAATATCCACTTCCACTAAACCCAAGCATTGGCGTTACCTTGCTCCAACTCTCACGAGCAGCTGCATCACTGAATGGATACGGTCCGAATAGCTCAATTTCCTTGTAGCCCATTTTAGATAAGAATTGCATTGTACCTGCAAAGTCTTTATCGAGCATTTTGGGGAGAGAAAATAATTGAATTCCTACTTTGTTAACAAGACCTGCCTTTGCAAACAAATCGTTCCAAGGTAATAAGCTTGCTGCCAAAGCACCACCTGAAGTTTTCAGAAAATCTCTTCTAGTATTCATTATAATTGGATAGTTTTTAGATTATTTATAGATGTAAATGTAAATATTTGATTTATTGTATCAAAAAGAATAATTAATTTTTTTGAAATATAAATCGATTACATACCATATTTGCCTTAGGTAAAGCTATCTCCAATGAGCTTAATGTTTCGGCAACGAACCAAGTTTTAGGATATAAGCACATTGATAAGTTGCTGACGCGAGTTTGCTGGAGAAAACTCCAGCAATGGCAGTAACTATTTTGTCCTCTTTCGCTCTCTTTTGAGTTATCTCCAAAGAGACTAGCGTCATCAACGAGTTAGGTATTTAGCAGAGAAATAAGCTGGTATTGCTGACGCGAGTTTGCTGGAGAAAACTCCAATAGATTATTTAAAAGTTTTAATTTCATCAGTACATTAATATATAAAAAATGAAAAACCAAGTCTATGTTTTTATGGGAGAAGGGGCGAATTACCCAGCAGGAATATTTGAAAGTAAGGAAAAAGCTGAAGAAGTTATTAAACGTTATTCATTGACAGGTATACTTAGTTTATATCCAATAGATATGCTATTGTATGATTGGGCAATTGAAAAAAAATATTTCGATATCAAAAAGGAATATCAAAAAAGCCCCAAATATATTGGCCAATTTAGTTGTGCATCAGTAGACCATTTCCACTATGAGGAAGGTGTTTGTGTTAACTAAATAATTATCTTCTTTCGCCCTCTTTGGAGTTATCTCCAAAGAAAGTCGCGTTAGCAACGAGCCAGATATTTAGAAGAGAATTAAGTTGGTATATTGCTGACGCGAGTTTGCTGGAGAAAACTCCAGCAATGGCAGATGAATTATTTTTGTTCTCTTTCACCCTCTTTGGAGTTATCTCCAAATAGACTCGCGTTTGCAACGAGTTAGGTATTTAGCAGAGAAATAAGTTAGTATTGCTGACGCGAGTTTGCTAGAGAAAACTCCAGCAATGGCATTAATGGCAAAAGTCAAAACTACTTCTATTTGTAAAAAAATCGGTGGTGATAGAATATAATGTAATTGTAATCTGTAATTATCTGGATTTAAATAGTTTAATGTTATGTTTGATGCCTATAGTCTAGTTCTCAGTATTAGTTAGATTCACAAACTTATTTCTATGAAAAAATTACTAATCCTCATCTATTTGTTAAATATTCAGAGTTCTTTTTCTCAAAAACTATTTTGGGAAATCACAGGTAAAGTAGTAGACGAAAAACAAAATCCTGTTGAATTGGCTAATGTTTTTGCTAACAACACTTCTTTTAGATCAACAACCGATTCAAATGGTAGTTTCAAACTTCAAATTCCAAATACTGTTCCCAATATAGAACTGGTGGTTTCCTTTGTGGGTTTTCAAGGCTTGAGAGAAAATATTACTCAGCAATTAGGGACAGAGAAAATTTACTCATTTTCACTAAAGCCTATCGCCATACCAGAAGTTACTATAACTGCTAAACGGCCTAAAGATTTCAAAAGAAAATGGCAGTTATTTCAAGCGGCATTGTTGGGACAATCAGATTTTGCAAGAGAATGCAAGATAATAAACCCAGATGTAATAAGGCTTCAATATGATGATGATAAGAATTTATTTGCTTCTGCTGTTGAACCTATTTATATCCAAAATGATGCTTTGGGATATAAAATAACTATTCAAATGTCTTATTTTAAATGTAATGGTAGCCAATCGGAATCTGTTATTGATCAATTTTTTGAGAAACTGGTGCCCAGAGATACTGAACAAGAATTTATTTGGAACAAAAATCGAAAAATCGCATTCAAAAGGTCATTTAGGAATTTTTTGGTTTCTGTTGCCAACAACAGACTTAAAAATGATAAGCTTGAGGTATTTCAAACTAATTTTAAAGAGAGAACATATACTGTTAATACCTCTGTGTATGAGGAAGTTGCAAAGAAAAACATTATTCCTTGTAAGCTCTCAGACTTTTATTTTTATGATAAGATCAAAGATGAACATAATCTTTTTACAAATAAACAGTTGTTAGTTTTTTTGAAGGAGAGAGAAGAGGAAGTTCCAATTTTTTCAGATTATCCTTATATAAATGCGATGGTAATTCTTCCCCAAAATACTTTGACTTTTTCAAAAGGAGGTTGGTTATTAAAACCGAATGGTGTGATTCTTACTGGTTTTTGGGCTAATGAAGGACTTTCTGTGTCTTTGCCAGCAGATTTTGTTATAGAATAGACAATGTTTAACAAGCAAAAATACCTATTAATTATGCCCTCTTTGGAGTTATTCCCATTCAGCAACTTTAAATGATGAATAAGTTGGTATTGCTGACGCGAGTTTGCTGGAGAAAACTCCAGCAATGGCAAGTTGGTATATTACTTTCACCAGCAGTGGCAGTAAAAAAGATACCAAAAAGCCATTTCAGGTAGTTCTATATTTAACTATCGAAATGGCTTTGAGATACTCGGAATACCTTGGAGAGCTATTTACAGAAAATAGCTCTGATAATCTACATATATCTGTCTTGAATTAACATAACTGTCTCCTTAATGTTTTTGGCTTTAATTGGATCTCCCAAGGCAGTAAATGTCCAGTTATTGTTGAGTTTTTCGATTTTGCCCATAATCATTGACACATATCCACTGTAAGTCTCGTCTGAGGCAATGTTATAGGTTGCAAAAGTCTGTTGTGGGTTGTGATTTTTACCTTCGACAATTTTGATTTTGGCATAAGGGATAGAGGCAAAATCTTGTTGTTTATAGGAGTTTAAATAGATGAAAATCGATGTGACTTTTGGATTTATTTGCTCAAGATTGATGTAAATGATTTCATTATCTTTATTGTCGGCGCTACTGTCCCCAACCCTGTCGTCTCCACTATGCTTGATAGCTCCATCTCTGGATTTTAGATTGTGAAAATATACGGTTTCAATTTCTTGTTTATCATCAGCAAAAAGCGAAACCGACCCATCTAAATCTACAGCGGTCGAATCCTTCAAAAGTCCAAATAAGTAAGAATGTTGAATACTTCCCCAGTCTAGTCCAATGCTGATTTCTTTTAGTTGAGAGCCATTTTTCTCTAAAGAAATGCGGCTGTTTTTGGTCAGATTTATCATAAAATTAAGGTGTTTATCTATTAAACGAACATATCTACTAGTGCTTGCAATTCATCCTTTGAACCTTGAGAATCAGCATAAAAATACCATTCATTTCCTGATTTCTTGATTCTGGCAAACACGAGTGCATTTTCGGCATTGTGTGAACTGTCCAAGTCATAGTTTACTACTTCTGATTTGGTATCCATGTCCACTATACGTATATAGGCATCACGCAACATCCCAAACGAATGATTACGAAGTTGCGCTTGGTGAATAGTTACGCAGATACATATTTCCGTTGCGTTAGGATGAATATTATCTAAGTTTGCTAAAATAACCTCATCGTCATCATTATCGCTACCTGTACGATTGTCACCCGTGTGTTGAACGGAGCCATCTGGAGCTTTTAAATTGTTGTAAAAAACAAAATACTCATCCGATAAGAGTTTGCCGTTTGCTCCAAGGATAAAGACTGATGCGTCTAAGTCTACAGGAATAGAAGCGTATTCCCAGCCAAGCCCAATCATCAGTTTGTTGAGCTTTGTCATTGATTTTGATAGGTTTATTGAACCGCCTTTTTTGAGATTGATTGCCATGTTGTTTTGAGTTTAAGTATTTTTAAAATAGGAAACAGGTATGTGGCTTTGACTACATCTGATAAAAATGTATGACTCTTGCCTATTTAAAGAAATCGTCGATTTTTTTCTGTTTATCGCTTTGTGGTTTTTCTGTCGGAGTATCTTTTGTTTTACTAAAAAAGTCTTCTATTTTCTTGGCTTGTTTATCAGTTATTTTCAAATCTTTTTCAGATTTAAGTTTTTCCCAGTCTTTTTCGATACTTTGCTGAAAGGCAATTTCTTCAAATGCTTTTTTGATGATGGTATCATTTTGTTGCAATTCTTCTCGCATGCTTCGCTCATCTTCTTTGATTTGAAACTGCTGCTCCAAGGCTGAAATTTGCTCTAGTGCTGAGGCATTTTCCTGATTTTGAACACCTTCTACTAGTTTTTGCGTTTTAGCCGCTTCAACTTTGGCAATAAGCATCTGACCTTTTAGTCGAGTAGACTCTAGGCGAAATTGTAAATCCTGATGTTGCGCTTCGAGTTGATGAAGTAATTGTTGGGCTTGTTCCAACAAGGTTTTATACTCACTGATACGTTCATCGACGAGTGATTTTTTACGTAACCATTGTTGAGCTTGTTCCTCATTGCCAGTTTGTAACGATTTTTGTGCAGCCTGATACAGTTGATTCGCTTGCCCTTGTAGTTCCTCCGCTTTGGCGAGAAGACTATGATAATTATTTTGGGCAACCTTTTTTACTTGCTCAGCATCGGCAATCGCTTTAATGAGTTCTTTTTCGGCCAAAGCCAACAAAACGTTTGGGTCTTGAGGGTTAGGGTCGGTGGAGGACTTTTTTTCATGGTTAAATAGGATTTGTAGTAAGTCAGACCACATTTTAAATCATGTTTTGGTTTATTTGTTCGAAATTTAGCAGGTTTAATGCTTAACTAACAAGCAAAATCAGGATGATTGGTTGCTAGTATGGATGATGTGCTGTAGCTTTGGATGGAATCAAAAATAAATGTACAGGAATCAAACACTCTTCTAAATATATGGAAAAAATTGGATTAGCATTCGAAAAGTTCGATAATTACAACAAACAAGATCCTAATGTATTTGTGTGGGATGGTGAAACCTATCCACAAGAATATTTTATGGCCTTGAAATGTTCTGATTGGGTTCTAAAACTAAATCCTCAAGCAAGTGAAGAGCTACAATTAGCATCGAGAAGCCAACATATTGGACGTTGGAGCATTCCTCGCAATACTTATCCTGAGGGAAAAGTAGGATATTTGACTTGGAGAAAGGATTTAGGAAAGTTTCATGCTGAAACTGCCGCTCAAATCCTTGGAGAGGTAGGCTACGAAGAATCATTAATAGAAAGAGTAAAGCAAATTATTACAAAACAAAAAATAAAGCAGGATGCCGATGTGCAAACTATCGAGAATGCGCTTTGTTTAGTGTTTTTAGAGTTTCAATATGAAGCATTTTTTCAAAAACATGACGATGAAAAAATGATTGAGATTATCAGAAAATCATTGTTGAAGATGGATGCCCACGGACATAGTTTGGCTCTACAATTGTCTTACAGTGAAAAAGGATTAGCGTTAATTCAGAAAGCTTTGGAGAGATTGGGCTAGGAGAAAAATATGATTGATTTCCACAAGTAGAGACGTAATACCTTGCTTCTTAAGCAATCAAAAAAAGCGGTCGAAATATAATTTTCGACCGCTTTTGTATTTCTAAATTTCGAGATGACTTATGTTGCGAAGATTCAGAAGTTTATAAGCAATACCTATTTTATTGTTTATAAACTACGCCATCTTTCATTACGAAGCTCACTTTACGCATTTGAGTAATGTCTTGTAAAGGATTGCCGTCAGTAGCAATAATATCAGCGAATTTACCTGCTTCGATAGAGCCTAGATCTTTTTCAACACCTAAAATTTTAGCTGGAGTTACCGTGGCTGCTTGAATGGCTTCGATTGCTGGCATACCTGCTTCTACCATATATTGAAATTCGTAGGCATTTAATCCATGTAATGACACACCAGAGTCGGTACCAAAAGCAATTTTCACGCCTGCTTTGTAAGCTTTTCCAAACATATTCTGAATAAGTGGTCCTGTTTCCAAAGCTTTTGGAACTACCAGAGGATGATAATAGCCAGGGACTTTAGCAGAGTCGGCAACAGTTTTACCAGCCAAGATTGTTGCCACTAAGTAAGTACCTTTTTGCTTCATAATTTCAATGGCTTCATCGTCCATAAAAGTACCATGTTCGATAGTTGTTACGCCTGCTTTAGCTGCACGTTTGATACCTTCAGCACCGTGTGCGTGAGCTGCCACATGGTATCCATAGTCTTTGGCTGTTTTGATGATTGCTTCCAGCTCGTCTTCTTGAAACTGTGGTGATTTTCCATTTTTTGCAATACTCAAAACACCACCAGTTGCCGTGATTTTAATACAGTCAGAGCCATCTTTGTAACGCTGACGAACGGCCTGACGTGCCTCCTCAGCACCGTTGATTACGCCCGTAACCATATGCGGATCTGGCGTGTAGTTTTCGCTTAAAGCATTGGTTGGGTCACCATGGCCTCCTGTAGTAGCAATGGTTCTACCAGCAGTATAAATACGAGGACCTACAGCGATACCTTTACTGATCGCATTGCGAAGTGCGATATTCACACCCGAACCGCCCAAGTCACGCACTGAGGTAAATCCAGCCATGAGCGTAGTCTTAGCATTACGAGCTGCTTCAAAAGCCACATCTGCTTGATTAAATTGATAGCGTTTTACCAACTGGTCTTTACTGGTTTCGCCCTCAATATGCACGTGCATATCTGTTAGTCCTGGCATAACGGTTTTTGACTTTAGGTCAATGACCTTATCAGTCCCTTTAGGCGCAAGATATCCTGTTTGCACGCCTGTAACTCTTTTGCCCTCGACTATTATAGTCACTTGACTTTGGGTATTTCCCTTGGTAACATCGATAAATGTACCGCAATGAAGAAGTGTGCGTTGAGCCAATGAAGCAGTACTGAAAATCGCAATAGCGGCGATGGTCTGTAACGTTTTTTTCATGTTTGTTAATAAAGGTAGTTTAGCCAAAATGGCGGTGAAAATTGTGATGCCTGTAAACCTATCATAAAATCAATATTTATGATACCACTTTCTAAAAATAAGAATTCGGTTTTATAAAATCGAAAAATGTCGCTTCTTTTTGAAAAAGAGATGATTTTTTCTCGTCATTCGAGCTTTTGGGCGTAACTTAGGGGTCTAATTCTTTTGAAATAAGCAATTACTCAATTTAGTATATTGATTTTGTCGAGTATTATTGTGTAAAGCTTGCTAAAAAGGGTAAAAAAACGCTATTGAATCAAGAAAAAGCGTGGGTTTGAGAAAGCCTTTGTTAATCAAAAACTTAATAAAATTACTGAGATCACTGTTGATTTTGGTAGAAATTGGAGGGCCAAGATGAAGAAACAAACTAAAGCCATCAGAATTCAGGCAGAACGCTCACACAATCGTGAACATTCAGTGCCATTGTACCTTACTTCAAGTTTTACTTTTGAAGATGTTGAGCAAGGAAGAGCCATTTTTGCAGAAGAAATGGAAGGTAACATTTACTCTCGTTATATGAATCCTAACGTGGATGAGTTCGTTGAGAAAATGTGTATGCTCGAAAACACAGAAGATGGACTTGCTTTTGCCTCTGGTATGGCAGCCAACTTCGCAGCGATGGCAGCATTATTACAGCAAGGCGACCATGTGGTAGCATCAAAAGCGCTGTTTGGTTCCGCGATTCAGATTTTGAGTAAAATCACTACTAAATGGGGCATTACTTGTACCTATGTGGATGGACATAATATTGAGGAGTGGGAAAATGCTATTCAACCTAATACCAAGTTTTTGTTTTGTGAAAGTCCGTCAAACCCAGGCTTGGATTTGATTGACCTTGAGGCAATCGCTCAGTTGAAAGCAAAACATAACTTGATTTTGGCTGTCGATAATTGTTTTGCTACGCCAGTTATTCAAACACCTGCTGATTGGGGTGCAGATTTAGTGATTCACTCAGCTACGAAATATATCGACGGACAAGGTCGTGTTTTGGGTGGGGTAGTTTGTGGTCGTGCCGACTTGATTAAGGAAATTCGTTTCTTCGCTCGTCATACAGGTCCATCTATGTCGCCATTCAATGCTTGGATTCTATCGAAAAGTTTAGAGTTGATTCACCTTCGTATGGAAAAGCATTCAGAAAATGCTTACAAATTGGCTTCAGCGTTGGAAGGAAATGAAGCTTTAAATGCGGTAAAATATCCATTCTTAACTTCGCACCCTCAATACGAATTAGCGAAAAAGCAAATGAAGATGGGTGGAGCAATCATGACGATAGATGTAAAAGGCGGTTTTGAGGTAGTGAATAAAATGTCAAAACACTTGAAAATTGCGTCTATTTCGCCAAACTTAGGAGATACTCGTACCATTATCACTCACCCAGCGTCGACGACGCACTCAAAATTAAGTGCTGAACAACGTGCTGAAGTGGGTATCACCGACGGCTTGGTTCGTATTGCGGTAGGTTTGGAGTCTGTAGACGATTTAATAGCTGATTTCCAACAAGCTTTGGAAAAAGCGATTGCTGAATAATAATGTTTTTGAGGAAAAGAATATTTGTGCTTGATTCAAATGTGCTTTTCCTCAACGACGAAATATTAAAATAATAAGATATGTTCGTTGCATTACTAATTTGTTTGAGTCTTGTTTTAGCAAATGTTGTGATTGGTGTTTACACCGAACGTAAGGTCTCCGCTTTCATGCAAGACCGTTTGGGTCCTATGGTTGTAGGTAAATACGGTTCACTTCAATTGATTGCTGACTTGGTCAAACTTTTGTCGAAAGAAGATATTGTACCCAAACTAGCAGACAAGAGGTTGTTTTTAGCAGCGCCTTGTATGATTTTTGTGGCAATTTTTGCGGGTTTTGCGGTAATACCGCTGGGTCCAGGAGAATATTTGCAAGGTTCACAAGCACAAATTGGTGTATTCTATCTATTGGCGATTGTCTCAATAGATATTATTGGAGTTTTGATGGCTGGCTGGTCTTCAAATAACAAATATTCATTGTTAGGAGCGATGCGTTCGGTTGCTCAAATCGTATCGTATGAGATTCCATTAGGCTTGTCGGTTTTATGTGTGGTGATGGTTTCTCAAACCTTAAATCTACAAGAAATAAGTACACAACAAGGTATTTTTTCAGCACATGATAATTACCTTTTTGGACTAAAATCTTTAGGAATCGATGTAACGCAAGTGGGTGGGTTTTTGACTTGGAATATTTTCAGAGTTCCGTTCTTCTTAGGGGTGTTTATTATTTTCTTTATCGCTTCTTTGGCAGAATGTAACCGTGCACCTTTTGACTTACCCGAAGCTGAGTCTGAGTTGGTAGGAGGTTTTCATACTGAGTATTCTGGCATGCGATGGGCATTGATATTTCTTTCGGAATACGGTATGATGCTATTGGTAAGTGTCTTAGGCGTTATTCTGTTTTTGGGAGGTTGGAATTCACCTTTCCCGAATATTGGTTCTGTCAAACTAGCAACTTGGACTTCTGGGGAGCCCGGCTCATGGTCTGGCGCAATTTGGGGATTTGTTTGGTTGTTAGCCAAAGCTTATATGCTCATTTTTGTACAAATGTGGGTGCGATGGACATTCCCTCGTTTACGTGTAGACCAGCTGATGTATCTTACATGGAAAGTACTTACACCATTTTCAATTTTGGCAGTATTTTTATCTGCTATTTGGAGAATGTTGATGATTTAAGAAGTCAATTGCGCTAATATTAAAGTTATAACAAAAAAGCGGTCGAAAATTTTTCGACCGCTTTTTTGATGCTAGATGTTGGATTACTCATCTTGAGAAGCAGAGCATTGTTACTCTACCGATAAAACGTGGATTCAAAGAATAATTACTCATTCAATCAATCCCAATCACTCAATTAAAGATGAGATTATCTTAAGGGTTACTTTCTTTTAAGAATGCCAAAATGTTTTTGATGTCCTCAGTGCCTAAATTAGGGAAAGCCGTCATTTGAGTACCATTAAATTTCTTGAAAAGGTCGTTAGCGTATTTATCACCGCCAGCCAACACTTTTTGTGGATTTTGTACCCATTTCTCAACCCAAGCCGCATCTCTACGTGATTCGATTCCTTTCAATCCTGGACCTACTACAACTTCGTCAGTTGAAGCGTGGCAAGCTGCACAGTTGTTTGTGAAAATTTCTTTACCTTTTGTAGCTTCTGCTGAAAGTGCTGCTGCCACTGGAGTAACAGGATTCTGAGGGCCTGGACCACCAGCTGCCGCTGTTTCAGCTTGGCTAGGCATCATAGCAAACGCCAACAAGGTAAAAATAAAGCAAACTACAACTACAATTAAAAGGGTGTTTACTACACGTAGGGTTTTGAAAATTTTGTTTTCCATTTTTTTGTTTTTAGTGCCTTGGAGGAAAATAACAGGGCAAAAATAAAGATAATATCCCAATTGGGGTATATAAAGCAGGATATTTGCCTTAATTTTACGCTATATTCTATTGTTTGGTATGCAATTTCAGGAATCCGATTAGTTCCTTCAATGATATTAATTGGCTCTAAAACTGATATTTATTTCTTCATAAAAGCCAATGGAATAGGCTCGCAGGGAACTTCTCCTGTTTCTATCATTTCTTCATATTTATCAACCAGATTCCGTAATATATCTTTCAATATATTCAATTGCTCAGCTCCAATCACCTCCTCGAAGTTTTGATCGATATACTCTGTACATGCTTTCCAGTCCAAAATACATCTAACTCCTAAGTCTGTGAGTTTAACAATCAGAGCACGAGCATCGCTAGGGTCTTTTTCGGTATATACAAAACCCTCATCAGCCAATTCTTTTACAAGCTTGCTCATACCTTGTTTGGTCATTCCTGCTTTCTGGGCAATTTTATTGACACTTGTACCTTCCACATCAATGTTTACTAGCGCAACAATTTGACCTACCCTAAAATTGGTATAGCCTTTATCTGTTAAAAACTTTACTGCTAATGTGGACATATATCTGTAGGAGCGATTCAACAAGCGCCCCATCAAGCGATTTTTACTCGCTTTAAACTCTTTTAGCTTAATTACATCATCTTCTGTCATAATGATTCTAGGATAGTGTTTTGTACAAAAACAATACCTCGGTTATTCTGTGGTACATCTTATTTAAGTCATCTTGCGGGTTTAGATTCTCAAAATTACAAATTGTTACACACAATTGCAGTAGTCATTTTAAGTATCTTTTACCAAAAAGATGAATAATCCAAGGAAATTTTGACTGTTTTTTCGTTGAATCTGATACAAAGTTAATAAATGAAAAAATATTTGTCAACTTACTTGACTAATTTAGTAAACTTAGTTTACCTTTGTGTCATCAATTCACACACAAATTGAATTTTTCTCATACATATGCATCTCTTACCATTTGATGACGCAACACAAAAGATAAGTTCGATGGGCCATTTGTAGGAATTGATTCTATAAGCATACAGCGACTAGAATAAATACAATGATTATTTAAGATTATAAAAATTATGGAAAATCAGAGTTCAATGAAAAAGCAATTGCCAAAGTTAATTTTATTAACAGTAGTGGCTGTCGGTGGATTTTTGGGATATAAGGAATATCATTATTCTCAGACGCATGAGGATACTGATAACGCACAAATCGAATCTTACTTTGTGCCAGTACTACCTCGTACTTCGGGTTATGTAAAATCAATTTCAGTAAAAGATTACGATGTAGTTAAAAAAGATCAGTTGTTGATCGAAATTGATTCGGAAGAAGGGAAATTGGCATTAGAGGAACTAAAAGCTGATTTGTTGCAAGCAGAAACAGATGTAGAAAACGCTAAAGCGAATATTCAAAATTTGAAAATGAGCATAGCGGCAATGGAAGCTAACCTAAAAGCTACGGCAATTCGTCGTGATAAAGCAAAGCGTGATGCAGATCGTGACAATGCGTTGGTAGCAGATAATGCAATCACTAAAAAACAAGCAGAAGATTCTCGTTCAAACTATGATGTATTAGTTGCTCAATATAATGCTTCTGTACAAGACATCGCTTCGAACAAATCTAAAATGGGAATTTTGACTGCCGCTTTACACAAAGCTGAAGCCACATTAGCAGTAAAGAAAGTGAAAATTGCTCAACAGGAGTTGAAGTTGTCTTATGCAAAAGTGTATGCTCCATCTGAAGGTCGTATCGGTAAGAAAACGGTTGAGGCTGGACAGTTTATTCAAGCTGGTCAAACTTTGATGACGGTCGTTCAAGATCAACAATTTTGGGTAGTTGCTAATTTCAAAGAAAACCAAATCGCTCGTTTGAAAGTAGGAGATGAGACCGAATTGACTTTAGATGCGTATCCAAACCGTCCATTAAAAGGAAAAATTATTTCAATTTCAGAATCTACTGGTGCCAAGGCTTCTTTGTTACCTCCTGATAATGCATCTGGTAACTTTGTGAAAGTAACTCAGAGAGTTCCTGTAAAAATTGAAATTGAGGACATTGCTAAAAACAAAGATATTTTACGTGCAGGTCTTTCATTAGAAGTTTCTGTTCCTGTAAAATAATTCGAGATAAAGTTGGGCAATTGGTCATAAGAAGTGGAGGCTTAGATAAGTTTTGTGAGTAATCATGATTTAGGGTTTTGCTTATCTAAAGACAAATTGAGGTGAAGAAATAAGCAAGGGATTGCGCGGTTGTCAATTGTTGAATCTACTTCAGACTCACAATTCATAATTGTAATTCTTCAGCCATTTGATATCAAGTGTAACAATGCCTCGTAAAGCGGATATTGACTACCAATGATAAGGGACTGATTGGAGAAATATCCAACACTTCTTGAATTGCTCAGCTTTAGTTTCGAGACTAAAATAATCATCAACTATGGCGGCTAAAGGATTAGCAAGAGCAATGATTGTGATAACCACCATCTCGGCAGCGGTGATGGAGCTTTTGGATACCACAATCGTTAACGTAGCCCTCAACCAGATGGCTGGTTCACTAGGGGCTACAATCGAAGACGTAGCTTGGGTCGTAACATCTTACGCCATCGCTAACGTAATCATTATCCCAATGACGGGATTTTTAGGAGATTACTTCGGACGAAAAACATATTATTTAGGTTCTATTCTATTATTTGGTATTTCTTCCTACTTCTGTGGAGCTTCTCATGGACTTTGGGAATTAGTATTTTGGAGATTTATTCAAGGTGTAGGAGGGGGAGCCTTGCTATCAACCTCACAGGCTATCTTATTTGATGCCTTCGAACCTAAAGATAGACCAATAGCCTCAGGTATTTTTGGGATGGGTATTATCCTAGGGCCAACTTTAGGCCCAGCTTTGGGTGGATATATCGTTGAACATTTTACATGGCAAGATATATTTTTCGTAAATATTCCAATATGTATTGCTGCTACGATTTTGACGATTCTTTACATTGAAAGAAAAGAAGGAGAAGGACAGAAGAAAGACAAGATTATTATAGATTACCCTGGGATTTTCTTACTTATGCTTGGTATTGGTTCATTGCAATACGTATTAGAAAAGGGAGAATCTGATGACTGGTTCGAATCTAGAACCATTGTAATCCTAAGTTTGTCGGCTGTAGTGGGATTAGTAGGGTTTGTCTGGCGAGAATTGACCACCGAACACCCTGTTGTTGACCTGAAGATATTTAGATACAAAGTTTTTGGACTTTCTACCATATTTACCTTTGTTGCAGGTCTTGGTTTGTTTACCTCAGTATTCGTATACCCAGTAATGGTACAACGTATCAATGGGTTTACGCCGCTCGAGACAGGTTTGTCATTGATTGCGCCAACCATGCTCGGTGTAATATTATTTCCAGTCATAGGAAGACGTATGGCGGCAGGCGATTCTCCACTTCCATATATGGCAATTGGTATCCTGATATTTGTATTCTTTGGCTTTTACAGTGGTACAGCTACTCCCGAAATGGGCAAATGGGATTTCTTTCCTATGCAAGTATGTCGTGTGCTAGGGGTTGCCATGTTACAAATGCCATTGATCAACCAAGCTGTAGCAGGTTTGCAACAAAGAGAATATCCTGCGGGTATCGCCCTTACCAATATGATTCGACAACTGGGAGGTGCTTTTGGTATTGCGTTGGCCAACAACTATGTAACGAATGCCGCAGCACAACACCGTTCGGACTTGATGGCGAATATGACCATGGATAATCCTTTGTTTGTACAACGCCTTAACGGTAGTATTGCCAATTTTGCCTCTAAAACAGGTGATTACTTTGGCGCAACCAAGATGGCGTATGCCCAACTCGAAGGTTTAGTTGCTAAACAGGCATATTACCTTGCTTACTTAGATACTTACAGAGTAGTTTCTTTGTTTTTCATCGCAATTTTTCCATTGCTCTTATTGTTGAGAACGAAAAAGAAAACCAAAGAAGAAATCGCAGCCGCAGCAAAAGCAGCAGCAGATAGTCATTAACAGGCATAAGGTCACGGGGAATAGACATCGGTTGACAAAATTGCAACGGATGTCTTATGACCCAAT
The DNA here is from genome assembly GCF_030056595.1 of Flectobacillus roseus. Taxonomy (NCBI): domain Bacteria; kingdom Pseudomonadati; phylum Bacteroidota; class Cytophagia; order Cytophagales; family Flectobacillaceae; genus Flectobacillus; species Flectobacillus roseus. The sequence goes on along the minus strand of NZ_JASHIF010000003.1, from coordinate 92,362 downwards.
TCCTCAACCTCTATTTTAACAGACATAATTTTAAAGAAGATAATGAAAAAATTAACAGTTTTCGGACTTATCCTTTGTGCACAGATGAGCTTTGCACAAGATAAAAATACGGACGCTTTGGGTCGGTTGGTGAAGGCTGCTATTGATTATTCTCCAAGAATTAAGGAACAGCAACAGTTGGTTTCGATTGGAGATTACAAAACAAAAATTCAAGAAGCAGCACTAAAACCACAAGTTCAATCAGAATTAAGCGTAACTCGTATTGACCCTGTTGCCAAGGCAAGTTTTGCCTTTGGTTCTACTTCGACAGAGTTGAGTTTTCAGCCAAATATGAACTACAATGCCAATGTTGGCGCCAATTATACCATTGCCGACTGGGGTAAGCAAGCTTTAGCGATTGAAAGAGCAAAATTAGAAACAAACCTCTCTAAAAATAATGTTGAAGGGTTGAAACAAAATTATGCTTACCAAGTAGCGAATTTGTATTACGGTATTGTGTATTTGCAAAAAGCCATCGAGGTACAAAAAGAACAATTGAAATTGGTTGCCAATAACGAAAAACTAATCTCAGATCGTTTGAAACAAGGCGATGCGTTGGATTACGATAGAGTTTCGATTCAAGTACGTTATAAAAATGCCGAAACTAGATTAACAGATTTACAGGGTCAATTAGATCGCCAGTTGATTTATTTGAGTTCCTTGATTGGTGCAGATGCAAGAACTATGGTTCCTACTGATGCAGATTTTTCAGCAACTTGGGCAGATTTGACTGTTTCAGCAGCATTTGAGCAAGCTCAAACCAATAACGTTGATTTGAAAAATATCAGAGAAAAAGATTTGATAGCGGATAAGGATGTTAAAATTGCGCAATTGAGCATGGCTCCAACCGTCTCTGCAGTGGGTCAACTAGGCATTAAAAACGGATATTTGCCACGCATCAATGGGGAAGTGCCTCCAGTGGATAAAGATTTTAAATTTAACACAGTCTTAGGTTTAAAAATGACTATCCCAATTTATGCAGGTGGACGTGGAGCGTACTCAACCGAAATGGCGAAATTGAGCAAAGAAATGTTGAAATACTCTTCAGAAGCTACCAATCAAGCTTTGAAACGAGATTTGGATGCTGCGGAGAACGACTACACAATTGCAAAAAACAAACTTGACCTTTCAGAGAAAAACGTATTCCAAGCACAATATGCATTGAAATTAGCTGAAAGTCGTTACAAAAATGGCGTTATTACCAATGTTGAAATTGAGGCTGCACAAACTGCTTTACGTGAAGCTCAATTGACACAGTTACAATATCAATACATGATGACACAGGCAAAACTTGAAGTGAGCCGTTTGTCAGGTTTAAAATTTTGGTAGAAAAACAATCTCTGTTGTTAACTCCAATGCTGCTTTTGCGGGATTGGAGTTTTTTTGTTTTAAGAGTTTCTCCAAATTCTAGTAGCTGATAGCCGATAGCCAAATAATACTTACCTTTGCTTAAATCAATTTTTCATCAACACATTTCTTTATGAAAAAAATCTGGACACTACTAGTTGGTCTTTTATTACATGGAGCTGTTTTAGCACAATCTTCTGATTCACTCATTGTCATCAAAGCAGGACGAATGTTTGATAGTGAAAAAGGTGTTTTTCTCGAAAATCAGACCATCCTTATCAAAGGTAATATCATTCAATCGGTAGGAACAAATCTCAAATATCCTGCACAAGCCAAAGTGATTGACTTATCCAAAGCAACAGTATTGCCTGGGTTTATAGACTGCCATACACATATTACCTCACAGCCTGACAATTATATGGAGGATTTGTTCCGAAAATCACCAATAGATTATGCGGTTGAGGCTCATATTTTTGCCAGAAAGACCTTAGAGGCAGGCTTTACCACTTGTCGAGATGTGGGTGCACCTGAATTAATTGATGTGGCATTGAAGCGTTCTATTAATGCAGGTCATATTTCTGGTCCTAGACTATTTGTTTCAGGGCCAATCATTGGAGCTACCGGTGGACATGCTGATATCAGCGGTTTTTCTCCATATCTTTCATTTAAAGCAATTTCTGGGGTTGCAGACGGCATAGATGAGATTCGTAAACAAGTACGATATAATATTAAATATGGTGCTGATTTAATCAAATTTACGGCTACAGCTGGAGTTTTATCAGAGGAAGAGTCGGTGGGTGCGCCACAATACTCGCAAGAAGAGATGAATGCACTAGTGGCCGAGGCAGCGATGTGGGACAAAAAAGTAGCCGCACATGCACACGGAACTACGGGTATCAAAATGGCGATTAAAGCTGGTGTGGCTTCTATCGAACATGGAAGCTTCTTGGATGAGGAGGCAATTGAATTAATGAAGCAGAAAGGAACATATTTGGTGGCTGATATTTACAATGATGATTATATTCTGTCGGAATTTGCCAAATTAGGCTATCCAGAGAAACTTATTGAAAAAGAAAGAACAGTTGGCAAAACCCAGAGAGAAAGTTTCCAAAAGGCAGCCAAGGCTGGTGTAAAAATTGCTTATGGAACCGATGCAGGGGTATATCCACATGGTAATAACGGAAAACAGTTCTTTTACATGGTAAAATTTGGTTTATCACCTGCACAGGCTATCCAAGCTGCAACAATCAATGCAGCGGACTTGATAGGAGTGAAGACCAAACTTGGTTCAATTACTCAAGGAAAATGGGCTGATATTGTTGCTGTAGAAGGAAATCCAGAACAAGATATTACAGTTCTAGAAAAGAAAATAAAATTTGTAATGAAGGAAGGGAAAGTATATCTACAAAAATAGTTTAGATAACGGAGCTTAATTTGTTATATATTAGCTATTTAAAAATAAAATGTGTTGTTCTGAGATAAAATTTATCAAAAGAGCAACACATTTTTGATTATATAAGAGTCCTTGTTGTCTTTAATTGGAGAATGGTGTGAAATTTTATATTTTACATAAGAATAATTCTATCTTTAATCCCCAATTAACTATAACAACCATGAAACAACTGCAAACAGCAGATTATTTAGTATTTTTTGTGTATTTTATTGTAGTAATTAGCTACGGTATTTGGGTTTTTAAAAAGAAGCAAGGAACTTCTTCCAAAACCAAAGATTTTTTTCTCGCAGAAGGCTCTTTAACTTGGTGGGCCATAGGTGCTTCACTAATTGCTTCTAACATCTCCGCTGAACATTTTATAGGTATGTCTGGCTCAGGTTTCGCCATTGGACTAGCAATTTCTTCCTACGAATGGATGTCAGCCGCAACTTTAATCTTGGTGGCCATATTTTTTATTCCAGTTTATCTGAAAAATAAAATTTATACCATGCCCCAGTTTCTTTCCACAAGGTATAATGACACAGTTGCTACCATTATGGCTGTTTTCTGGTTGTTGCTCTATGTTTTTGTCAATTTAACATCGATTTTGTACTTAGGTGCTCTTGCCGTAGAAACCATCTCTGGGATTCCCTTTTATTATTGTATGTTTGGACTAGCTGTGTTTGCGGTGTTTATTACCCTAGGAGGCATGAAAGTGATTGGCTATACTGATGTGATTCAAGTAGTTGTACTAGTACTTGGAGGTTTAGCAACCACCTATTTGGCCTTAAATATGGTATCAGATAAATTTAATGGAGATGGAGTCGTAGATGCTCTCGGTATTTTGCGTCAACAAGCTGATAGCCATTTTCACATGATTTTCTCGAAAGGTGACCCTCACTATTATGAATTGCCGGGACTTTCAATCTTGATTGGTGGTATGTGGATTAATAATTTCAACTATTGGGGGTGTAATCAGTATATTATACAACGTACTTTGGGGGCTGATCTCAATACTGCCCGTGGAGGGATAATTTTTGCGGCATTTATGAAGTTATTAATGCCACTCATTGTCGTGATTCCAGGGATTGCTGCGTATGTTTTGTTCCAAAATGGTGAGTTTCAACAAGAAATGCTTGATGTGAGCGGACAAGTAAAACCAGATCACGCATATCCAACCTTAATGAATCTTCTACCTGCTGGAATGAAGGGTTTGGCTTTTGCGGCATTAACTGCAGCCATCGTAGCCTCCTTGGCAGGAAAATGTAATAGTATAGCTACTATTTTCAGTTTGGATATTTATAAAAAGTTCTATAATAAGGATGCTTCAGAAGACAGAACCGTGAAAGTAGGACGTTTAGCCGTAATTGTTTCTTTCATTATTGCACTTTGTATTACTCCACAACTCCGTAAATTAGAGCAAGCTTATCAGTTTATTCAAGAATACTCCAACTACATCACCCCGGGGGCTTTCGCACTGTTTTTCTTGGGTTTATTCTGGAAAAGAACTACATCAAAAGCAGCTATTGTTGCTGCATTTTTAGCATTGCCTTTATCCGTGGCTTTCAAGTCTATTCCTGCTTTGGCAGAGATGTTCTTCGGTATGATTGTTGAACCAATGCCATTCCTAGATAGAACTCTCTGGGTATTTCTACTCTTGGTAGCTTTAATGATTATCGTAACTTTGACTGACCCTAACAGTAAAAATAACCCTCAAGGGTTAGAGATTGAATCCAAAATGTTCAGAGTAAGTCAGTCATTTGTGGTTTCTTCGATATTAATTTCTGGAATACTTGTGGCTCTATATACTGCCTTTTGGTAGTATTGAATGGGTGTAAATAAAGAAAAAGTAGCAGTTTATGCCGAAAAATGGTTCAAAAAGGTTCAGAATTTAATATTCTGAACCTTTTTGAACCATTTTTTTAATCATCGAACACTTTGAAAATGTAAATTTGTTTCAACAATAGAGAAAACAAAACTCACTTTTCAATAGAATATTAGAATTGAAAAGTCTTGTTTGAATAATCATTCTATTGTAGGTTTTTATAAATTAGTAATAAATACTTAGAGTTGTTCAGCATCTAGCTGATAGACCAAAGTTTAAAGATAAATATAAAGTAAGGATGTAAAGTTTAAAGTTTGAAGATCATGTTATCTTCAAACTTTTTTGTTTTATTCACTTCTGTCAATAAATCGGATAATCTCACCAATAATTTTGAACAACCACAAATATTTTTAACTTTTGTGGTATATTTAAGTTAGAATGCATCCTCGAAGGTTTTCAAAAGCTATTTACTCTACTTAGAATAGCAGTTGCATCGCCTGAACCTTACTTTTAAACCATTTCAACTCACATGGGTCATCTATTCGAAACATTTGTTTTTGGATTAGGATTGTTTTCATTTTTAATCGGATGCCTCTTAGGATATTGGGTATTAACCAAGTTTACACACCAAGGAAAAAATATACTAGGGGCAATTTTCTTTATTTGGTCAATCAATGGATTAGCCAATACCATTCTCTATGGGCCATTGCCAACTGAATTTCAAGCGGTAATTTTCAGAGTAGCAATGCCAGTATATTTCATTTTGCCTGCATTAACCTATTTCTATGTACGTCAAATCAACGATCCTTCCTTAAAAATAAAACCTGTGGATTTAGCCCACGGGATACCAGTAGTGCTTGTATTCCTTGAATTGATACCTTATTATATCCTTCCTTTCCAAGAAAAGGTGAAGATATTGGAGTCGATCAAAGAGAACCCTGCCAATTTGTTTGTTGGGCATGAAGGTTTTATAGGAAATGATATCAGAGATTTTCTACTAGGATTGTTATTTATGGTATACGGATTACTTATTTGGCATATAATTGCCCAAAGATTTAAGCAAAACCCCAATACTCCTTTGGGACATTTCAAATGGAGTATATTTGTTGCAGTAATGGTGACTGGGCTATTCATCCTTAAAATAGCTTATTTTGGTGTCATAGTAAATAATTTAGGTATATCCGCATTCAAAGGAATTTTTACGCAGGTAATAATTATTCAAAGCGTATTTTTTTATACCCTCTGTGGTTTTCTTTGGGTAAATCGTGGTGAAATAGGAAAAATGTGGTCAGTTTATGAAGAAGTTTTTGACTTTTCTGTAAACGATAGCGAGCCACTTGTTCTTGAAACAATCGAAATAGAACCAGAAATTATTAAAAACTTTGAAAACTATATCCATCTCCAAAAGCCATATTTAAGAGCAAAGTATTCATTGAATGATATTGCCTATGAAACGAATTTACCTGCCTATCAAATATCTAGTATGATGCGTGTTCATTATGGTATGAATTTCAGTGATTATATCAACTCATTGAGGGTTGAGGAGGTTAAGCGTCGTTTGAGTGATGATGAATACCAAAATTACAGTATAGAAGGTATTTCGAAAGACTGTGGATTTAATGCGAAGAGTACTTTTTTTACCGTATTTAAAAAACATACTGGATTAACACCCTCCGAGTTTCAAAAGAATATCAAAGTGGCCATCTCCAACGAGTAAACGTTACTCGAAAATTTTATACAAGGGTCAGGACGTTGTAGTGCTACAATGTCCTGACCTTTATTTATATTCGAGGTTTGGGCATATGTCTACTGAGCTACTTATTTGTACTTTTCTTTTTTTCTTTGAAAAAGCTTTACGAACAGTACAACCCAAGGCAAGATAAAGGGCATTTTATTCTTCTCCATTTTTGTAAAAAACACTTCAAGCATTGCTAAAACTTTTTTATAATGAACGCTAAAAAAATATTACTCGGAATACTGCTTACAAGTAGCATATCAGGTTTTGCACAGCAAAATCCATATATCAGTGTGTCGAAGGATGGAAAAAAGGTTGAGCTAACCCAAGCAGGGGTTTCGTTCTTGGCGCAGTTACCTTTGCATTGTATCGAAACAGAATTTCCTAATAAACCCAACCACACCATTGAAACAGCCGAGGAAGTGGCTTTAAGTCCCAAAAAATTGCACCCGTCATTCTATGGTTGTTTGGACTGGCATTCGTCTGTACATGGACATTGGATGTTGGTAAAAATTCTAAAATCGTATCCAGATTTGCCAGAAACAGCACAAATTATCAAAGTGTTGGAACACAGTTTTCTTCCGGAAAATTTGCAAACCGAAGCCGATTATTTTTCCAAATATAAACTAGCAAAGGGCTTTGAAAGAACCTATGGCTGGGCTTGGTTGCTGAAACTGGATGAGGAATTATTGGCTTGGGACAGTCCATTGGCGAAAAAATGGCATAAAAATTTACAGCCGTTGACGCAAATAATTGTTCAACGTTGGAAAGACTATTTACCGAAGCAAACTTATCCCAATCGTACGGGTGTGCATCCCAACACGGCTTTTGGGATGGTGTTCGCTTTGGATTGGGCACGTGCTACGAAAAATACGGCGTTTGAAAGCTTATTAGTACAACGCAGTAAGGATTATTATTTGAAAAATAAGGCAGTTGCTGCCATTCTAGAACCAGATGGAACAGATTTCCTATCTCCAAGTTTAGAAATTGCCGATTTGATGCGCAGAGTGTTACCTAATAAAGAGTTTGGAGTTTGGTTTAACCAATTTTACACGCCTGAAGGTTTGAAAAATGTGTTACAATTGCCTATCGTGAGTGACCGTTCTGATTACTCAATCGTACATTTGGATGGTTTGTCATTGAGTAAAGCATGGTGTTTGCAAGGTATTGCCAAACAGCTTCCTACTTCCGATCCACGCAAAAAACAATTTCAAGAAACGGCTGTTATGTTCTTACAAAAGACCTTACCCAATATAGCCAATGGTAATTACGGTGGTGATCACTGGCTTGGTTCATTTGCTATGTATGCTTTGAATCAGTAAGATTAAAGGATTTTATATGGAAATTCTAATAAGCGAACATAGGTAAATTTCAAAGATTGCTGTCTTTATTGAACTAGGTAGGGCTGTTGTATTCTACCTCTACCTAATTTAGTAAACGATTTTGCCCGTTTTTCTCAAAACATTGTATTCAATGAATCTTAAATTGAAAAAAGTATTTTGCCAAATAAGGAATGTGCTTTCAGGAATAATACTCTTGTCCTGTCTACCAGTAATGACTGAAGCCCAAGTATTGTCAGATACCACTATAACGATAAAAGTGCTCGGCGGTTTGCAGTTTGATACGCCAAGATTGATACTAAAACCCAATACTCGTGTTACGCTGATACTGGACAATCATGATGATATGGCACATAATTTTGTATTGACCAAACCCAGTTCTCGGTTAAAGGTAGTTGAGGAGGCCGCAAAGTTAGCTGAACGTGGTGCAAAAATGAATTATGTTCCAACATCACCTTTGGTAATCGCTAGTACTAAAATAGTAGAGCCAGGTAACATGGAAACTATTTCGTTTGTGCTTGATAAAGCTGGTCAATATCCTTATGTATGTACTTACCCGGGACATGGCTATGTGATGTTTGGTGTTATTTATGTAGGACAATCTTATATTCCACCATTCGAAAAAGATACCAATATCCCTGAATCTCAACGCGCAGGTACTGGTAATGAACACGCCCATCATGGACATGGAATGCCTAGTTCTCCACATCCATATCCGATTGAATTTCCAATGCTCTATCGTACGTTTATGCCAGAAGCTAGTCCAGCGGCAATTGCTGTTGGTCTGACTCCTACAGAGTCCTATTGTTGGGATGCTGGTAAATGTTACTTGCGTTACATTTGGACAGGCGGATTCGTAGATAACGCCGAACAATGGAAAGGAAATGGAAGCAAGCTGACAAAAGTTGAGGGTGAAATTTATTGGAAAGAACAACAATTTCCTTTTACAATTGGTATCAATAAAACCCAACCCAAGGTAGACTTTAAAGGATATAAATTGGTAAAGCGAGTACCAACCTTCGAATATACCCTAGACGGGATAAAAGTTAGTGAAACCTTGACTTGGAATGAGACTGCTCAATCTCTCACCAGAACGTTTGTAATTGGAGAGCGCAGTTCAACTATGAACTTTACTTTACCCAAAAATGATGCAATTACTTATCAATTAAAAGGAGTAACGCTTAAAAATGGGGCTATTGCAGTTCCGAAGACTATAAAATCCTTTAGTGTTATCATTAAAAGAAAATAAAAACCTATTTCATGAAAAGGAAAGATTTGAAGCATAAGCTATGGAAATCATTTGGAGTGGGCTTATTAGTTAGCTTACTAGGCTCTGCTGTGCAGGCGCAAAACACATCAATGCCTAAAGATTCTGCGGCGATGTATTATGAGGTTGAAGATATACCGCTCCCAGATGGTTTGATTGCTGAAACAGGCTCTATTGGCTTTTTGCCAGATGGACGTTTTGTCGCGGGTTTCCACCGTGGGGAAATTATGATTTACAATCCCAAAACTCGTACATGGAAACGCTTTGCAGAGGGCTTACACGACCCTTTAGGTTTGATGGTGGTGAGCAATAATGAAATTTTGGTCATGCAAAGACCAGAATTAACGAGAATAAAAGATACTGACGGAGATGGCGAGGCAGACTTGTACCAGAAAGTTACCGATGATTTTGGCTTGTCAGGCAATTACCATGAGTTCGCTTTTGGTCCTGTCAAAGATAAACAAGGTAATTTGTTTATAGCGCTTAATCTAGCTTCCAATGGCGCAGGTATCCGTCCCGAGATTCGAGGTACTTACGATTCTTTGTCAAGACCAGGTCGTATGTATGCCTGTGTGGACTATCGTGGTTGGATTATGCGATTGGATAAGCAGGGCAAATTGCATCCTTATGCAGTAGGTTTCCGTTCGCCCAACGGGCTAGGATTTGATGCACAAGGTAGATTGCTGGTATCCGATAATCAAGGAGATTGGTTAGGTACAAGCAAGCTATTTCATGTTGAAGAAGGTAAGTTTTATGGACATCCAGCTGGTCTTATTTGGAAGAAGGACTTTCCAAGAGTAGTGCCTATTTCGCTTCCTGTAGCGCAGTTGGATAGTATGCGTACTAAAGAAATAGTACAATTTCCACATGGTTATTTTGCTAACTCACCTACACAACCAGTATTGGATAATACCAATGGAAAGTTTGGTCAATTTGGAGGTCAAATGTTGATTGGAGATATGGATCATAAGTACATGATTCGCCTTTTACTTGAAGAAGTGAATGGTAAAATGCAAGGAGCATGTATACCATTAAATGTTGGTACGAAGATGCGAATTGGTAACAACCGTTTAGCATTTGCCCCAGATGGTGCTTTGTGGGTAGGTCAAAACGACCACGGTTGGGTAGGAGCTAGGGGTATACAAAGGATTAAATGGAAGGGCGAAAAACACCTAGATCTCATGGCAATGAACCTGACCAAGGATGGTTTTGATTTGACTTTCTCGATGCCACTTGATGCCGAAAGTGCACAAAATGTAGCCAATTTTAAATTCAAGCGCTTTTACTATGAATATCATCAAGCCTATGGTTCAAAGCAATTTGACGTAAAAGAGATAGGGGTAAAGAGTATTTCTCTCTCCGATGATAAAACAAAAGTGCATGTGGTACTAGATGAGATGAAAGCAGGATATGTCTACGAAATGCGTCTAGGAGAAATAATTAATGCCAATAAGTCTAAAAGAGTATTGAATAATTTGGTTTGTTACTCTCTCAACCAACTTAAATAAAAAAATCAACATAAAATATTCTCTATAAATGTTTTATTAATCTTTTATAAGGTTTAAGTTGTTAATCTTCAATCAATTAAGGATTGATAGGTAAAGTTGAATTCTAAACGTGAAGCTCGTGAAACTGACCAAGAAATTTGTACACCAAATTTAGTCAGCCTCACGAGCTTCATTTTTGTTTATTTTAAAGAATAAAAAATGCGTTTATTGATGATTTTCTGCTGTCTACATTTTTCAATCATTCGCTAGTATTATTATAAAGAAAACAGAGTTTATTCAACGTGAAGGTTGAGTAATGGTCGTCCAGAAGTGTTTATCTTGGTGTCTGCATTTTATTTCTCAAGCCCTAAACCTGAATATATTTTTTGGTTGAGAACGCATTGATCAAGAGTAATATTTTTGACTGATTATTTTAAGACTGTGCTCTCGCCATGCTAATTTTATGTCCTTACTGCTTATGCTTTACAAGTGAAAGATTTGAAGATTTTTTATCTGAAACATGTCTATACAAACAGCTAATTCTTTTAGCAAAGCACTAATTGAAGCATTTTATCCCATTTTTAGGAAGTTTCATCCCATTCATTCACTCAGTAAAAGAGGATTGTCTAAGTTTGAAGAAAAAACGGCTAAACCATGAATCCTATCCAGAAAAAACTACGAATTACAGAGTGGTCATTGGCACTACTGTTTACGGTACTATACAATGTTGTACACCTTACGAGGGTCATAAAATATTTTGATAATGAAATTGGTAAAGTACAAAACTACGAATACATACTGATGGATTATACATCCTTCTGGGACGCTGTTCGAGAGTATGATACCATTAAGTATATAAACTTACCAACGATTATTGCGGCGGTACTATTTTTTGGAGCTTGGACGTTGTTGCACTTTTTTACCGTTCCTAAAATTGTGAGAAAAGAGTTTAATACAACGGTCATTTTAATGTTGGCAGGCGTATTGTTACTTACGTTTCTCAGTGTTTGGTCATACCATTTTTTAAAACTTAACTGGAGAATTGAGAAAGAAGAACTCAATCAGGTATCAGGTTTTGCGACTGAATCTATTTATCGGAAATGGTTTGTCTTCAATAGTTTTCTCAATGCCTGTTTTGTTTTGCTTGCCTACGAGCTGGGAATGTTATTGGTCTATCATTTGGAAAAGAAAGCCATTGAAAAAACCGACCAAGCCAACGTTGGTGCCTATGTATGTGTGGCGGCCATTTGGGTGTTAACAGGGATATTTTGGGTATCGGTTGGTTCGATTGGCAATGTAGTGATTCATCCTCCACAACCAGCATACTGGGCATCCATTGCTTTTGGAGCTATCTTATTTCACGGGTTGGCGTACTATGGGCTGTTTCCTTTTGTGCTGATTCCACAGTCAATTAAGACTGCCAAGGGAGTTTTGGTGTTCATATTTGGAGGATTTGCCTATGTTGTGTTTTGCGTGGTATCTTATGCAGTTATTTATAAACATATTCCATGCGAAACCTTTGATTTGGAAGCGGTGTTTACCTTATCTGCTGGGATTGGCTATATCTCCGCGGTGATTCGTTCATATATTGATTATACCCGAACGACACTCACCAACCAGATTGTCCATAAATCCACGGAGTTGGCTTCTTTGAAAGCACAAGTCAATCCGCACTTTTTGTTTAATGCTTTGAATACCTTATATGCTGTGGCTTTACGAGAAAAGGCGGAGGATACATCGACTGGAATTCAAAAACTGGGTGACATGATGCGCTTTATGTTGCATGACAACAACCAAGATAAGATTTCATTAGTCAAAGAAATAGAATATCTCGAAAACTACATTAGTTTACAGAAACTTCGCCTAGATCAAAACTTTTCGATTGATATAAAAGTGATTATTCAGCCTCAAGAAAAAGAAATTTGGATAGCACCTATGTTGATTAATCCCCTAGTTGAAAATGCTTTTAAGCATGGAGTAAGTCTGAGAAATCCCTCGTGGATATATATTACGATTACTTTTGATGATACCTATTTGTATTGCAAGGTTCATAATTCGATGCATGTTCGACAAGGTTTGGATACTGAAAAAGCTTCAGGTATTGGGCTGGATAATTTGAAAAAACGCCTACAAATGATTTATCCTAATCGCCATAGGTTAGATATTCAGTCGAATTCGCATGAATATTTTGTTTCTTTGCAAATCAATTATTTACCATTCCAAACCCAATAAGCATGAACCAAGCTATCCAAGCAATCGCCATCGACGACGAACCCAAAGCCCTAGAGGTAATTCAAATTCATGCAGAGAAAGTGCCGTTTTTAGAACTAAAAGCGATGTTTACCAATGCTTTTGAAGCCTTAGATTATTTGCGGACCAATCAGGTGGACTTGATTTTTTTGGATATACGCATGCCCGATATTACGGGCTTGGAACTGCTTTCTAGTTTAACCTCTAAACCTTTTGTGGTGTTTACCACTGCCTATTCCGAGTATGCCGTTCAGGGCTTTGAAGTGGATGCCTTGGACTATCTTTTGAAGCCTTTTTCTTTCCCAAGATTCTTGAAAGCTTGTAACAAAGCCAGCGAAGTCATTCAGAAATCTGCTAAATCTGTACCTGAGTCCATTTTTTTAAAGACGGGTTATCAGGAAGAAAAGGTTTTTCTGGACGAAATCCATTATATCGAAGCCGAAGGAAATTATCTCAATGTGATTTTGACAGAAAGAAGAGTAGTCGTTAGAATGACCCTCAACGAAATGTCTGAGTTATTACCTACAAACCTATTCCTACGTATACATCGTTCGTATTTGATTGCGCTCGATAAGATAGAAAAAATCGCCAAAAATGCTGTAGAAATTAAATCCAAAGAAATTGCCATTGGCGCAAGTTACGAGGAGGCTTGGGCTGAAGCCAAGGCTAAATTGAGATAAAATTTTCTGTTTGATGGTCAATTGTAAGCATCTGAAGCTCAAATTCAGAGAAATGAACCTTTTTGCCCAAATTTTAAAAAGTATAACCAATAAACCTCTTTAATCTTCTTTTTTTCAATCGAAACAATTTAGAAAACAAACCTAAAACATTTTAAACTTCTCAATTATGAAACAAGGATTAAGGATGCTTCAGTTGTTGAGGCTATACTGTTCACTCTTTCTTTTTTTATGTACTTTTTTCAATAATACGCTATTTGCTCAACAACAAAATGCTTCAAATAAGGGGATTTTCACGATTTTAGACAATAATGCCGATTATTTGCTCAAAAAGTCAAATACCTATTCCGTTTCTATTGGCATAGTAAAAAACGGAAAAGTTTATACCAAACATTATGGAGAAATTGACAAAGGAAAAGGTAATAAAGCCGATAATAAGACCAGTTTTGATGTTGCTTCCGTTACAAAAGTGATGACGGGCTATTTGATGGCCAAAGCTGTTCTGGAAAAGAAAGTCAATCTTGATGATGACATCAGGAAATATCTCAATGGTTCATATCCCAATTTGGCCTATAAAGGTATTCCAGTACGAATAAAGGATTTAATCTCCTTTCAATCTTCCTTTGATAGAGAAATTCCAGATTTCAGTTATCTGAAAAAGAATATGGACGATAGTACTTGTTTTCGCATAAAAAAAATAGACGAAAGTTATAGTAAGAAGCAGTTTCTTGAAGACCTAGAAACGATAAAACTAGATACTATCCCTGGGAAAAAGCATAAATACAGCAATACAAGCCTTGAATTGTCGGCGCTTATTTTAGAAAAAGTGTATAATAAAAACTTTGAAACACTTTTGAGTGAAAGCTTCTTTTCTGAAACAAAAATGAAAGAAACGAAGCGTAATATAAAAATAGATAATAGTCTTGCGAGTGGTTATAACAACAATTACCTGTTGATGCCCAATAGTTTTACCAATTTGTGGGCTGCTGGTGGAAATAGAAATTCAACGATGAACGATTTAATCAAATTTTTAAGATTTGAGTTAGATCCAAAAAATAAAATAGTGCAAGAATCTCAGCGCAATATTTCCAACAGCGATCAATCGTGGAATGGATATTTTTGGGACGAAATTGGCGTATCAGAAAATGGAAAGTATTGTTTTAAACATGGAGGCGCTTTTGGAACAAACACTCTATTTATAGTCTATCCAGAACTTCAAATAGGGATATGCGTTATCGTTAATATTTCTGGAGAAAATACCTTTGGCAATTTATATGAAACGGTGGTGAAAATAGTAGAAGATTTAGAAACTACATCAACTGAAAAAATAAACTATGGATACAGATTAACAGAAGATAAGGTGATTTTTAGCTTTGAATATAATCGAAAATTAGACCCAAAATTGATAAAAAGAATCACAGTGGCAGGTTCATTCAATGATTGGAACCCTGAACGCAAAGATTTTAAGATGCACCTAAAAGGTAATAATATCTATGAGCTTGAAGTACCCAAATCGCAATTTGAAAAAGGAAAAACCTATGCTTTTAAATTTGTGATTAACCAAACTAGTTGGATTAATACACCAAAATATGCTTTAAACACAGACAAAACAGAAGATAATAATTTGACTTTTAAAATAGAATAATAGAAATACAATTCCTCAAGCGCTGACAAAAAAGTAAACATCTTTGTAAAATCAAATCACCTTTTTTTATTGAATCAAGCCGAAATGTATTTCGGCGGTAGGATAGACTATTGCCCAAACCTAAATCTTTTTAAACCAATCATTTTATGAAACATATATTAGTTACGTTACTTTTTGTGATATCACAGAGTACTGTTTTCGCCCAGAAAAATGTTGTTATCGACGAATTATTGAGTTCCTACGAAAAAATCAACCAGTTTAGCGGCTCGGTATTAGTTGCAGAAAAAGGAAAAATCATTTTCGAGAAAAGCTATGGTTATCGGAATGCGGTAAAAAAGGAAAAGAACACCAATCATAGCCGCTATAGAGTATACTCAACCACCAAAATGTTTACGACCACAGTTATTCTAAAATTACAAGAACTAGGCAAGCTTTCTATAGAGGATAATCTTTCTAAATATTTCCCCAATTACTCGAAAGGAAATAGTATTACCATCAGAAATATGCTATCGCATACCTCAGGAATTCCCGAAACTGATGAATCAAACAGCGAGGAGGAACTCATCAAACAACTTTTGAGCAAACCGCTTGATTTTTCTGTTGAAACTAAATGGAGTTATTCTAATACGAATTTTTACCTGCTAGGGTATATTATTCAAAAGGTTACGGGAAAGCCATACGAGGAAGTTATTGCCGAAATGATTTTTAAGCCTTGTCAAATGGCGAACAGTGGTTTTCATTTTAATGATTTGAAAGATTCACATAAGGCCCTCGGTTATGAGTTTATGGATGGGAAAAACTCTAATGAGGCATTACGGTTTAAGTCAGATCATCCCTATGCTGCAGGAGCCATGTATTCGACCGTAGAGGATTTGTACAAATTTAGTGAGGCATTTTATACAGGTAAAATCATTGACTCTAATTTGGTCAAATATATGTGTAATCCTTATCTGGAAGAGCATTATGGACTTGGACAAGAGGTGTATAGGATTCAAAATTCTGATAAAATATTGTTTGGTCACGGCGGACTTGGACCTGGTTATAGATGTAGATTTATCAGAGACCGTGAGCAAGAAATCGCCATCATCATATTAGCTAATTCAGAGATGGTGCCAGTAGACAAAATCGCAGAAGAAATAACAGGTATTGTATATGGTAAGTCACAAAAGAAAATCGAGGTAGGTAAAGTGACTCAAAACGATTTGTACCAAATAGAAGGGATATACTCTTCAAAGGAAGGAACTTTTTACGTAAGAATTGTAGATGGAACGGTGGTATTTAATGGAAGTATCTTGCCAAGAGTTCCGCTCATTCCAGTGACAAAAACGCTATATAAATTGGTTGATAGTTTTACTTTTAACTTTAAAACTGACCAATTTGGTAAAATAAAAGCCATTACAGTTACTAATTTAAGAGGCGTTAAAACCGCTGAAAAAACATCTGATACTTTTCCTTGGGGAATTATTGGAACGGCGACAACAAGCGGCTGGGATGGAAAAGATATTCTGATGCAAACTAAAAAGGGTAATCCTAATCTATTTTATCTCAAAAACTATCCATTAAATGCAGGAGAACTAAGGTTTCGATTAAACAACGATTGGAATAATAGCTTGGCTCTCAATAATGATGACAAAAACTTATGTTATGATGGATACAACATCAAAATTAAAGAAACAGGTAAATATGATATAATGTTGGATATGACGGTAGCCTCAAAGCCACGGTTTTCTTTGAAAAAATTATAAAGTAGAACCTCTCTTGTATATTTGTTAGAAAAATCATCCATTTTTATTTTCTAAGAAATGAACAAACTAAAAGTAATTGCCTTTGACGCAGACGATACCTTGTGGGTGAATGAACCCTATTTTCAAGAAGTAGAAAATAAATTCTGTGAAATGATGGAAGATTATCATCCACAGCATACTATTTCGAGGGAGTTGCTCAAAATTGAAATTGCTAATTTATCGCTTTACGGTTACGGGGTAAAAGGTTATATCTTGAGTATGATAGAAGCAGCTTTACATATTTCGGGTAAAACTATTTCGATCGAGGCTATCGAAAAGATATTGGATTTGGGAAAAGAAATGCTCGAAAAACCGATCGAGCTGCTTGATGGAGTAGAAGAAGTCTTACAACAGCTCCAAGGAAAATACCGATTGGTCGTAGCCACCAAGGGAGATTTGCTTGACCAAGAAAGAAAATTGAAGAAGTCAGGTCTGGAAAAATATTTTCACCATATCGAAATCATGTCAGATAAGCAGGAAGCTGATTATCAAAAACTGATTAGTCATTTGGACATTGCGCCCGAAGAGTTTATGATGATTGGAAACTCTTTGAAATCAGATGTGTTGCCAGTACTAAAATTGGGTGGAATAGGCGTACATGTGCCTTATCACACCACTTGGGCACACGAGACCGTCGAACATAAGGTCGAACATGCAAACTTCTACGAGTTTACCCATGCCAATGAGGTACTGGCTATTTTATAATTATTAATGATGAATTGTGAATGGTGAATTAGTGCTGTCTTTAAAATAAAATTGCTGCTACATCAAAAAAGCTAAAGATAAGAACGCATTTGAATAACATAAAATCCTTCTTATAGCACTAATTCACAACTCACCATTACCCTCTCCAAGATTATTCTTCTAGTAGATAAAATCACCTGACTTATCGTAGCCCCGTCACCGTTTGTATAGAATCAGGGCAGCAAATGAGGAAAATTACTTATATTGCCGTTTTTACCAACAATGAGACGATTGTCTTTCCTCAAACACTTATTTACATGATTCAACAACTACGTAAAACAGCATTATTGCTGAAAATCCTGTTGCTATTGATGGCAATAGGAAGTTCAAACTCCTGTTACGCACAAAATAAGACTTTAAGCAATCTTCTGGAAATTGCTGGAAAAGTGACTGATTCTCGCACAGGGGAGCCTATTGCCAATGCAAGTATTTCACTTGATTTCAAAAAATCTGGATTTATTAGCGATACTTTAGGGGTATTCAAATTGTATTTGCCAAATGGTGAATATGTCGTGAAAGTAAGTGCTATTGGTTACAAACCATTTAGGACAAGGGTTGTTCTTACTAAAAATGTCCAGTTGAATATTGAGCTGGATGAAATCAGCAAGACCTTAGAGGAGGTAATTGTGTCGAGTCAAGCTACTCGAAAAGACATTCAAACGCCTTCTTTAGGAGTAACTCTTCTCAACATTAAGGGTATCAAGAAGCTTCCTGCCATGATGGGTGAAATAGATATCATTCGCTCCATTCAAACACTACCTGGGGTTTCGTCTGTGGGAGAGGGTTCAAATGGTGTGAATATTCGAGGAGGTAATGTAGATCAAAATTTGATTTACATTGACGATATGCCCATTTTCAACCCTACACACTTGTTTGGATTGTTTTCTGTTTTTGCTTCAGATGCGATTCGCGAATTAGAACTTTACAAAGGAGGAATACCTGCCAGATTTGGTGGTAGAAGCGCAGCGGTGTTGGATATTAAGGTGACCGAACCAAGTACTGAGAAATTTAAGTTATCGGGAGGAATTGGCTTGGTCTCAAACCGAGCAATGGCTGAAATTCCAATCGTAAAAGAAAAACTTTCTGTGCTAGTAGCAGGAAGGGTTTCGTTCAATGATTTTCTATTCAAATGGTTAGCGCCAGACAATATGAAAGGAACAAAGGCAAATTTTTATGATTTTGCCTCAAAGGTATTTTATCGACCAAATAAAAATAATACCATTACGCTCTCAGCCTATTTGAGTGAAGACTATTATCAGGTAGACTCGCTATTTAGTCTTGAAAATGTGATTGCCTCAAAAACTCAGTTTGATTACGGACATCAAAATGCTTCTATTCATTGGAGTCATTATTTTGGTCCAAAATTAAGTATGGAGATTGTGGGAGTCACCAGTTTGTACAAAACCCGAACGTATGCACCAGATTCAGTGAATAATATTGACTTGCGCAATCAGGTTTTTTACAATAACCTGAAGGCTCAATGGGATTATTTACCCGACGACAAGCAAAAGATCAACTTTGGTATCAGTGGTATTCGTTATGATATACAGCCGGGGAGCTTGAATAAAGATGTGAAATCACGTATTGCAGCCGTGGAAATTCCTAGGGAACAAGGAATGGAATTTGGGATTTTTGTTGATGACGAATATAAGTTTAACAACAAATTGACTATTCAAGCTGGACTTAGATATGCACATTATTTGGCTTTGGGTGCAGGAACAGTAAATACCTATCTGACAACTGAACCCAAATCTTTAAATACAATCGTGAGTACCAGAACTTACAGTAGTGGGGAAGTGATGAAATCTTATGGTGGTTTTGAGCCAAGATTGACGATGAAATATTCTATTGATGAAAAGAATACATTGAAGTTGGGATACAATAGAATGCAACAGTTTTTCCAACTGATTTCCAATAATACGACTCCATTGCCTACGGCTCGTTGGAAATTGGCAGACGAATTTGTAAAACCTCAGTTTAGCGATTTTTATACGATTGGAGGTTTCCACTCATTCAAAGATGATATTTGGGAGCTGTCAGCTGAAGGGTATTACCGAAATGCACAGCATATCTTGGATTACGTTTCAGGAGCGAATTTACAGTTAAATAAAAACCTTGAAACTCAAATTATATCAGGGAAAGGCAAGGCCTATGGGCTAGAGTTAATGTTGACAAAAAGAAGAGGAGAAGTCAACGGTTGGTTGAGCTATACTTATGCCAGAAGTTTACAACAAATGTTGGGTGATTTTCCAAGTGTTCAGCAGATTAGTAATGGCGACTGGTTTCCATCTAATTATGATAAGCCTCATAATTTTAATATGTTGGTTAATATCCAGCCATCCAAACATCATAGTTTCTCTTTTACTTTTGCTTATCAAACAGGTCGCCCTGTTTCTTCGCCAGTGGGTTTATTCCAAATAGATAATCAAAGGTATCCTGTATATATTGCTCGTAACAACTCCCGTATTTCTGATTATCACCGTTTAGATTTTTCGTGGACTATTACCAATCCGTCACTCAAAGAAAAACGTTGGGAAGGTAGTTGGACTTTTACAGTATATAACATTTATGCCCGACAAAATGCCTATTCGGTATTCTTCAAGCCTGTTGCCTATGGTGTACGCCCGTATGAGTTAAGTGTGTTTGGAGCACCATTTGTTTCGTTAACTTATAATTTCAAGTTCTTATAAAACTTATTCCAGCTATTGTTATGAAGTGTTTTTCGTATTTATATATCATCATTATTGTATTATTCAATCTGGTAGCTTGTATCAATCCTGTCAGTGATTTTGAGCAAGCGGCCTATTTGAAATTTATTACAGTAGAAGCTTCTTTGTCTGACCTTACGGAGGCACAAAAGGTAAAGCTCTACTGGTCTGCCGACCGAATCGACGGAACGAGCGGTTTTACGCCAATCACAGGTGCGAAGGTATGGCTAACAACAGCCTCAGGTTCGACCATTAATTATATTGAATCTGGAGTAAGCGCTGCCAAGGGTGTTTATTCTTCACCAGATACGTTTAAGGGCGCTGTTGGCGAAACTTATACCTTACATTTTCGCTTGTCGAACGGCAAAGAATATGAGTCTTCGCCCGAAAAAATGCGTAAAGCACCAGAGATTGAGAATTTAATTACAAGATTTGAAATAAATGATGTTTACAGTAAAGCCGATCCACGAAGAGCAGGATTTAATATATATGCAGATTTTCAAGATGATCCAGCAGCGGGAGATTATTATCAATGGTTTTGGAAGCATTATGAAAGAGCTGAATTTTGTGTGACTTGTTATAGCGGAGCAAAATATAACTTTGCCACCACCAACTGCGATCCTCCTCGTATTCCTACCGATGAAGTTTGGAATTATATCTGTAGTGCTCCCTGTTGGAATTTAACTTTCAGTAACGAGCTCAATATTATGTCGGATGCCCTGATGAATGGACAACGATTGACTGGGAAAAAAGTCGCTAGAGTGCCATTCGATAATTATTCAAAATATTATTTAAGACTCGAACAGCGCTCTATTACCAAAGATGCCTACGATTATTATCAAAGCTTAAGCAATCAAACCCAGAATACAGGAACCTTGTTTGATGTACCTGCTGAGACTCGATTTAGTTTGAATATAAAATCAAAGTCTGATCCAACCGAGAAACTCCTTGGTATTTTTGATGTATATGCTGTGAAAAAAAGAGTTTTTTATATCGACCGTCAAACAGGCGTTCCTGCTGACGAAAGGCCACTGATTAATTTTACGGTTGGGGAAGTATATTCTTGTCCTCCAGGCGCTCCAAACTGCCAAGATAGAGTACCGTGCTTGGAAGGGCTTTATCGTACACCATTCAAGCCAGAGGGTTGGATAGATTAGTAATTTTTCATTCTTTGATAAATTATTAAACAAAAGCGAAGGAGTTAAGTTAAAAATTAAGAAACCTTTTCGAACTTTGTACCGTAGGTTTGTTATCCCAAACTAATAGGATGCCTTTCGGGGCAAATTAACTCAGATGGAAATAGTAAAAACTCAAAACACGCAAGCTTCTGTGACCACTTCGCATAATAAAATGAAAACTGGAGTTTTAATCGTTAATCTAGGAACGCCTGATTCTCCCAATACACCAGATGTAAGAAAATACCTTCGTGAATTTCTGATGGATGGTAGGGTTATTGATATTCCAGTAGCTTTTCGTTGGATGTTGGTCAATTTGATTATCGCACCATTTCGTTCTCCAAAGTCAGCCAAAACTTACAAAGAACTATGGGAAGATAGAGGCTCGCCTTTAAAGTTTTATGGAGAAGATGTGGAGGCAATGCTCCAAAAAGAACTAGGAGAGGAGTTTGAAGTAAAATTAGCCATGCGTTACCAAAGTCCAAGTTTGGATGTTGTGTTAGAGCAGTTCAGAAATTCGGGCTACCAAAAAATCATTGTGATTCCGTTTTTTCCACAATATGCTTCTGCCACAACAGGTTCGGTATATGAAAAAGTGATGAAGATTGTTTCGCAGTGGCAAATCATTCCTGAAATCAAGTTTGTTAATACTTACTACGACCATCCGAAGTTTATCGAGCATTTTACCACAGCCGCTCGTAACTACATGGCTTCTCATGAATACGACTACTTTATTTTTAGTTATCATGGTGTGCCTGAACGTCAGATTCGTAAAGGAGATTGCACAGGCAAGACTTGTAATTTTGGTTCATGTTGCGATACAATTCATTCTTTTAATCAGTATTGCTACAGAGCACAATGTCATGAGACAACACGACTGATGGTAAAAGAATTAGGTTTAAAAGAAGGGACTTACCTTACAACTTTCCAGTCTCGTTTAGGTAGAGACCCTTGGATACAACCCTATACCGAAGATACCATTAAGAAACTAGCTAAAGAAGGCAAGAAAAGCGTGCTAGCATTTTCACCAGCGTTTGTGTCTGACTGTCTCGAAACAACCATTGAGGTGGGAGAAGAGTATAAAGAAGTTTTTGAAGAGTTAGGCGGAGAGCATTGGCAACTCGTAGAAAGCCTAAATAATTCCCCTATTTGGGTAGAGTTATTGAAGGATTTAGTTACCAAAAATTCTTAGGTTTTATACATATCTCATTATATTACTTTACCCGTCTTGTCTTACTCATATTGATGTAGACAAGATGGGTAATTTTTTACACCTTGTTAAATGTGTTCAGGAATTCCTGTAAATTTGTTTTTGTAGCTACACATGCAAGAAATAAAATAGTTTCTTCTTAATTTAAATAGAGTATTTTTTTTCAAATCTTATATTATCGTTTTAACAAACTAACCATGCTATCTCTAATACTTAGCGTACTTTTTTCCGTATTGTTATTGGTCAATTTTAGACTTCATCCCAATTTTAAGGTAAATACATTTCAGGCAATTATTTTAAATTATCCCGTTTGTTTTCTTACTGGACTATTGATGATGCCAGCTCAACAGCATTTCGAATTCAATTTTTTCAATACAGGCTCACAATATGCTTTGTTATTAGGAATAGGATTTGTCGTGACATTTATTCTGTCTGGCATCTCAACGCAAAAAATGGGTATGACAGCTACTTCTTTGGCGAATAATATCTCTTTGGTTATTCCTGTTATTTTTAGCTTGTTGTTTATTACAAAATCTGGCAGTTTTGATGCGCTCAATTATGCTGGCTTAGCATTGGCAATTGGAGCAGTAGGTTTAAGTACTTTCAAAAAAGAGGAGGCAAAAGATACAGACACTAGCAGTAATTGGTTATTACCTCTGGCAGTATTTGTCATGTATGGTATCACAAATACAACATTTAACTTTCTGTCGGCAGAGTTTATCAAGACAGACGAACAGCGCATTCCATATACCCTTACAATTTTGATTGGCTCAATGGCTTTTGGTGCTTTAGTATTGATATATCGTAAAATCCAATTGAATGAGAATATTAACCTTAAAAGTATATTGGCTGCATTTCCATTAGGTATCCCTAATTTTTTGTCTTTTTACTTTTTACTAAAAGCACTTAGCGATTACGATAATAATGGAGCTTATGTGCTGCCTTTGTATAATATCAGTGTCATCATGGTATCGTCTTTGGTGGGAATTGTTTTCTTCAAAGAAAAACTCACCAAACTTAACTATCTAGGTTTATTACTGGCCTTGGTCGCTATTTTTCTCATCAATCATCAAGGATTTTTTTGATATTGAGTGAATTGCGATTGAGTGAATGAGTGATGGTTTTAATTTGTTTTTCAATGGTTGAGAATTGATATTGTGTATCTCAATAGGTTTTTAGGATTGAGATTATGCTCCAAGTTTTTATCAAAAAAGCGGTCGAAAAATATATTTTCGACCGCTTTTTTGATGCGACTATGGTAGATATAACTTAGCTTAAGACGCAAAGCTTTGAGTCTCTACTAATGGAAAACAAATTTTTACATAATCACTCAACCACTCATTCACTCAATCGCAAATCACCTATTTCTTACTGATAAACGAATTACCTTTTATATAGAACCGATATGGAAAATCTGCTCCTTGCGTTATACCTATGCGTGTAGTCGTAATAATGTCATTATCTACAATTAGATTTTGAGGAGGAATTAAGCTTAGGGCATCCGTTCGGACATTCCAAAAATTCATATCCATGTGAATGCCAAAAGCCTGAACCAATTTTGCTGGACCTGAGCAGAGATTTTTTAGAGATGCTGTATTTCTTCTCATTTTCATTAATTCTATTCCTAGCGTTGGTTCTAATGCACGAATTAATACTGCTTCGCCTATACCTTCTTCATTCCCTGATATATTGAAACAGTAGTGCATTCCATAAATCTGATAGACATAGATCGTACCAGGTTTTCCGAACATGGCGGCATTGCGTTTGGTTTTTGTTCTGTAAGCATGACAGGCTGGGTCGCCCTGTAGATAGGCCTCTGTTTCAACAATTATTCCTTCGTAGCTTCCTTCTTCTGAATCAAGTCTCAAACGCCATCCCAACATTGCTTTGGCAAGTTGAAGGGTATCTAGGGTTAATAAGTTATCTAAATTCATCTCTAATTAGTTTATCCTCAAATGTAAAGTCTTAGGTTAAAGTTATTGGTTTGTATGTAATACTGAAGACGTTACTATTTGTATATCTACTGACAATTAAGTATTTTATTGCTTATCTTTTATTAGTAACTAGCCTACTCGATTAACTAAAATATTTATGAAAGGTTCAGTTTTACTAGTTTGGTTATTGCTAAGTCTTCCTTGTGTAGCACAGGAAGGGTATAGGCATATTACGATCAAAAATGGACTTTCTCAAGGCTCTATCAACACCATTTTTAAAGACTCTCGGGGATTTATCTGGCTTGCTAGTCAGGCAGGGCTCAATCGTTATGATGGTTCTAATATAAAAGTTTATCAGTTTATTGATGATGATAGCACAACGATAGGCGGAGGAGATTTGCGAGGGGTTGTTGAGGACGCTAATGGAGACCTTTGGATTGGTTCTGGGGATTGCCTAAATCGTTTTAATAGAAAGTCGAATAACTTCACGCGTTTTTATAGTAATAACTCAAGACGTTCAACGATTACGACAGTTTTTTATGCCAATAAGGATGAAATCTGGTATATCAATGAAGAAGAAGGCATTATGGCATTAAATTATAAAAGCTTTCACAAAAGAAAAATATGGAAAGATTTTATTTACAAAGCTGATTACCTTTCAGGAAAAGTAAAAAAAGACCCTATCAGACCAATTGTATGGATTTTGTTACCTACGGGAGTAGTAGGTTTAAATTACCAGACCAAAGAAGAGATTCTCATTTCTCCCAAAATCCTTCCCAATAGAAGTGATATCACCAGTTTTGAACTAGATGCTAAAGGCAATGTTTGGGGTGTCTCTGGTAGCCAATTATGGAAGTATTTAGTTTTATCGAAAAAATTAAAATCCTTCAAACTGCCTAATCTGAGAGGAATTAGTCCTACCACATATGATATCAAAGAAAGCTTTGACACCCAAAAACTAGTGATTAGTGGTAATTATGGTTTGGTCGTTTTTGATTTGTTACAAGAACGAATAGGTCGATACTACACCCATCAACTGAATAACGCAAGGAGTTTGTCAAATTGGGAGATTTCTACTGCTATTTTGGATGATCAACAAATCCTATGGGCAAATCCAGACCCTGTTGGAATAGATGTTATTTTACCTCAGCATTTTCAAATCAATACCTTTGATAGCAATCCCTGTGATTTTGGAGAATTTAATGGTGCTTCTATTCGTGGAATAACCGAAGATCAGGAGCATAACCTCTGGGTTGGTTCGATTGATGAGGGAATTTGGTACATCAGAATGAATCCCAACAGAACTGGAATGGTAGAAGAGCCTATTTCACTACAGAAATTTACGACTAAGGATGGATTGCCAGATCATGATGTTAACGATATTTTGATTGATACCAACGGAATTGTCTGGGTGGCTACTTTTCTAGGGATGGCCTATTTTGATAAACATAAAAAGAAGTTTATTCCTGTCCTTAATCATGCAGACCCTAACAATTATGTCAATGCAAACTATGTGCGAGAGATTTGTCGGTATAAGGATAACCAGATTTTGCTTAGCACCATGAGTGGATTGTTTTTGCTAAAAGACAAACATATATCTGCTTTTTCAAAGGATAAAGAACCTGGTTCTGGAAGTCTCTATTATGACGCTTCGGCGCAGAGGCTGTACGTGGGCTGGCGAGAAAAGGGCTTGGCGGTCTATTCGACTAAGACTGAAAAGCCTGTGCTATTGCCTCAATTGTTTTTACAAGGTCTTAATGTCATGGAGTGTTATCGACAACCCAATTCTGATATCCTTTGGATTTCTTCTAACAAAGGACTTATCAAATTTGATGTAGAAAAACTTCAGGTGCTTCGTGCATTTACCGATAAAAGTGGACTAATCAATAATGTAGTATATGCCATTATGCCTTTTAAGAATAGTCTTTGGCTGAGTACTAATAAAGGTGTAGCCCAATTTGACCTGACTCATGAAAAATTTAAGGCGATTACACAAGAGGAATTTCGAGAATATAATCGGAATGCAAGTCTCAAAGCCTCTAATGGTACAATCTATTTTGGTTCTACCCACGGACTGACCTATTTTAACCCTTTGATTACACCCTCCCGCAATTCGTTAATAAATATCTATTTGACTGATATGTCTGTTAATGACAAACCTTTATCTGTCGAAAAAGGACATATTGGTGAACAGGATAAAATTATACTCAATTATGATGAAAATACAATCACTCTATCTTATGTCGGAATTGACTACAGTAATCAGATTAGTAATACGTATTTTGTTCAACTTGAAGGATTTGATAAAAGTTGGATGAATGTTGGATCTCAGCAGTCGATAAGATATACACATTTACCCTATGGTGAATACAAATTCAAGATAAAAGTAAAAAACCTAGACAATGAAGGGTTTCCTGTTAAAGAGTTGGTCATCGTGATTAAGTCGCCTTTTGGGCGAACAATTCCATTTTATCTAGCTTCTGTTCTTCTACTGATTTTCTGTGGCTATATAGGAACTACTTACTGGGTAAATCGTAAATTACTGGTCCAACAGCACGAGCTTGAGACAATACTTAAAACACAAGAGTCCGAACGAAAGCGATTAGCTCAGGATTTACATGATGATTTAGGTGGAAGCTTGTCGATTTTAAGAGGAAGACTATCCAATGAAGGCGTAAGTCATGAAATGATTCAGCTTGTCAATCAAGCTATTCAGGATTTAAGGTTAATTTCATGGAATTTACTACCACCCGATTTGATGAAAGATGGTTTGGTTGCAGCACTCGAAAACGCTGTAGAACGAATACAAAAATCTTCAGACATTAAGTTTACGTTTATCCATTTTGGCAAAGAGAAACAACTACCCGAAAAATCAAGAATCCATATTTATCGAATCGTACTTGAGGTATTCAACAATATTTTAAAGCATTCTAAAGCGCATGAGGCCACCATGCAGCTTATTTTTCATGAACAAATGATTTATCTGTCAATCGAGGATAACGGCATTGGTATTAACGAAGAGAGTTCTTCTTGGGGAATTGGTTTCAAAAATATTCAAACTCGTGTTGATAACCTTCAAGCCCAATGGCATATAGATACAAGTAATCTTGGCACCACCTTTATATTGGAAATACCCTATGAATGAATCTAAAGCATCCCTGTTAATTGCCGATGATCACGTTTTGTTTAGTGAAGGAATTATCTCTATGCTGAGGGATACCTATCATTTTTCGGGACTTGTCACAGATGGGAAACAGGTTATGAACGCAATTTTGGAAAGAAAACCTGCCTTAATTTTGCTGGATATAAACTTGCCTAATATCGACGGACTAGAGTTAGCTAAACTGATCAAGTCTAATTTTGCAGAGGTAAGGATTATATTTCTCACGATGTATAATGAAGGAAAATTTGTCGATCAAGCCCAAAAACTCAAAGTCGATGGCTATATGCTCAAACATTCTACCAAGGAGGAGCTCATTTTGGCAATTGATAAAGTTTTATCTGGGGGAAAATACTTCGACCCAAAATTGAATTTAGAGAAAACAAACCTCCATCAGACAGATTATTTTGTTAAGAAATTTTTGCTTACCCCACGTGAAGTTGAAATAATTCGACTAATTAAGAAAGGAGCTAGTTCTGGGCAAATCGCGGAGGCTTTACATTTGAGTGAAGAAACAGTACGCTCACATCGCAAAAATATTCATTTCAAGCTTGGTGTCTCAAAGGTATCCGAACTTATAGAATTTGCGAATGCGAATGGGTTATAAATGAGATAATGAGTGAGTTGTGATTGAGTGATTACTCTTTTCAGTATTGGAAACAAATAGCTTTGAGTTCGATGATGATTTATTAGCCTATTCATCAAAAAAGCGATCGAAAATTATTTTCCAACCGCTTTTTAATAGTAGTTTTATCGTAAGTCTATTTTAAAGAACATTAGAAGTCTGCTCTTTGATTTTCTCCAACTCATCCTTCATATTCACTACTAATCGCTGAATAGCAACGTCATTAGCTTTTGAACCGATGGTATTGATTTCACGACCAATTTCCTGAGATAAGAAGTTTAACTTTTTACCATTCCCTTCCTTAACAATCGTCTGGAAATAGTCCAGATGTGTGCGTAGACGTACTTTTTCTTCCGAAATATCGTATTTCTCTACATAATACACCAATTCTTGTTCGAAGCGATTTTTGTCAAAATTTTCATCCTGTAACAAATCACTCACCGATTTACGGAGGCGCTCTCTTACGCCAGGGATACGAGTTTTGTCTAACTCCTCAACTTCCGTTAAGAGGCTACCGATACTCTGTGCATATTCGATAAATTTAGCTTGTACGATAGCTCCTTCTCTAAGTCTAAACTTATTACATTCTTCAACTGCCTTATTTACTGCCTGTACAATCACTTTCCATTCTGCTTCGCTTTGCTCTTCCGAAACAGCGTCGGTATTAAATGCGTTTGGCATCGTTAAGGCAATTTTCAATAGCTCAGTAGTTTCGATGCTTCCGAAAATAGCAGCGGTTTCAGCCAAATCTTTTACGTAAGCTTGTACCAAAACTCTGTTGACCGAAGTGCCAGCGGTTGTATCTGTATATTGTACCTGTAAATTAAATTCTATTTTCCCTCTTTCTAATTGCTGAGTGAGAATATTACGAATCTCGATTTCTCTTGAAGAAAATGTTTTCGGAATACGGCAATATATATCAGTGAATTTAGAGTTCAAGCTTTTGACTTCGGCAGTTACAGTAAGATGATTTGCT
Organism: Flectobacillus roseus; assembly: GCF_030056595.1. Taxonomy (NCBI): domain Bacteria; kingdom Pseudomonadati; phylum Bacteroidota; class Cytophagia; order Cytophagales; family Flectobacillaceae; genus Flectobacillus; species Flectobacillus roseus. The sequence continues at coordinate 63,002 of NZ_JASHIF010000003.1, read as the reverse complement.
TCTACTACTGCCTTCCCGAAGCCTGTCATTGATTTCAACATAGTTATTCAATATTTTACGTTCTATGCAATTTGCAGGTAAAAATTGACTTGTCCAAATAAAAAAGAGGAGGTGTTTGTAATTAAGTATGAGTGTGGAGTCGAGAATGGTGAGTTTGTCTAGAGCTAAAGTTTCCAAACAATGCTAGATCTGGGATTACTGAAATTATGACTATTTTAATATTGGTAAAAAAGAAGCGGTCGAAAATACTTTTCGACCGCTTCTTATACAAATTTACTGCTAGAAAAATCACTAAATCTCTCAATCATCATTCACTCAATTGTGAAGCTAAATACTAAAGTGATTTGATTTTGATACTACGGTACCAAACATCATTGCCGTGATCTTGTAATACGATATGTCCTTTCAAGAATTTACCAAAGTCTGGCATATTTTTGAATTTACTATTTGCGATTAAATCCTTCCAGTTTTGGTCATCCATACGAGTTTCAACTACCTTTACGCCATTCATGAATACCTGAAGGCTTCCTTTGTTACTGATGATTTTAACAGTATTCCATTCACCAACGGCTTTCACTGGTTCTGATGATGACTGAATCAAATCATAAAGGTCGCTTGCACGGTGTTTTTTGATTTTACCATCTGGGTGACCATCGTTGTCGATTACTTGGATTTCAGGACCTGTAAACCATCCGTATCCATATTTTGCATCTTCTTGGCTATTGATATAGATACCACTATTACCATTTGGTGAAATTTTCCATTCGATACTCAATTCAAAGTTTTCGAACTCTTCATTGCTTACCAAGTCACCCGAACCTTCTTTGCCTTTCGAAGTATCATATTTCAAAGCGCCATCTGACACAATCCAGTTGGCTTTTACTTCTTTGCTTTTCCAAGTATGCCAACCTGTAGTAGACTTACCGTCAAACAATAAACGCCATCCTGATTTGATTTCTTTTTTAGAGAGAGTATTTGGAGTTTCTTTAGCTTGTAGGCTAAAAACCGATGCTGAAAGCATTAAGCAAGTAATAAAACTAGTTTTTTTCATGTAATAAAGGGAATTTAGAAAATGGGCTGATTGGGGAAATTGTACAATCATATACAAAAACAAATGTAATACTCAATTCTGAATATTATGACCTGACAAGGAGGGAAACTTTCATTCAATTGCGGATTTGAGATTTCTGATTTCGGAAATACTGGAAAATATATCCGTTTTATAATATATAAAAAATGGGCTTGCAACATCATGTTGCAAGCCCAAAAGCACTGAGTATTTGTTCAAATAAGTTTTAACCTATAATCAAATTACTTTTTCTTTTTTACTTCGAAGAAAATAGCCAATCCCAACAAGCCAACTAAAAAGAACGAAGCAACAAAGTCAATTTTTGAGCCTTTTGCTACTACTTCTGGTTCAAATTTAAACTCGATGGTGTGTTTTCCTGCTGGAACTACTAACGCTCTCAATACGTAGTCGGCACGCAAATGCGGCTTGTATTGTCCGTCGATATAAGCTTTCCAATCTTGGTTACCACGGTAGAAGATTTCAGAGAAAACTGCTAATTGTTCTGAACTTGCGTTTGAGCTATAAGTCAAATGGTTTGGCTTATAGTTGGTAAGAGTAATTTTATTATTAACAGAATCAGTTTTAATCACTGACAAGTTACCTAATTCCGCTTTGAAACGTTGGTCAACAACCGCTGTCTTTTTAGGGTTAAAGTTGGTTAGTGCATTGATTTCTTCATCAGCGGTAGGTACCATTTTGATTTCTTGTACAAACCAAGCATTTCCACAAGCTTCAGGATTTAATTGCACTGTTGGAGTACCTTGAGCACCTGGGACTACTACATACTTCGCATTGAGCATATTTAATACCTGAAGATTCAACGGATTTTTAGAAAGATGATGCTCCACTAATTCTTGGTATCTACGCAATTTTGCTCCGTGGTAACCACCCAATGATTGGTGATAATACGACATTTTGGCATCACCCACAAAGTTTGTTGAAAGGTCTATTACTTTGTAAATGCCTTTGTCTTTCATAATTTCTGCATCAATTGGCGAAGGGGCTGTATTTTCTTCAACTGCTGCTTTGTCGATAAATGAATCATTGTTGAAATAGCGTTTGTCAACTGAAAACAAGTCAAGCGTTACTAATAAAATCAAAACGGGATATAATACTGATTCTTTGATTTTTCCTTTGGCAAATGCCCAAATTGCCGCAGCAGTAATCGTAATGTAGATAAATGTGCGGAAAGCATCTGCGCGCAACAACGAAGCTCTATCTTTTACAATGGCATTAAGGATTTGTGTATCAAAAGACTGATTTCCTGATAACTGGAAGGTAGCGTCGTTTGGAGAACGGAAATTGAAAAACAAATCGGGAAGTAAAGCTAAGATTAATGAGAACCCTGCTGTCAAACCAAAGCTGATAAGCAAATCTTGCTTAATTTGCTCAAATGTCAACTTTTCTTCAACAATACGTTTAATGGCTAATACTGCCATGGTAACCAATGAGAATTGTACAAGACAAAGAATCATAGTCACTGCTCTAAACTTATTGAACATTGGAAAGTAATCAAACATCAAATCATTAAAGAAGAAGTTTTTACCCCATGACAATACGATATATAAAACCGTAGTGCCAATTAGCCAGTATTTCAATGAACCTCTTACTACAAAGCATCCTAGCAAGAACAAAAAGCAGATTACTGCACCGGCGTATGCAGGACCACCAACAAAGCTTTGATCGCCCCAGTAAGCTACACTTCTTTCCGAGAATCCAAGTGCTACTTCTTCTGGCTGTCCGTTATCAAGAAGTACTTTGTATGTTTCAGATTTGTTGCCACCAAGTGAACCACCTGAAGCCCCCCCTCTAAAATTTGGAATAAGTAACGTTCCTGTTTCACCTATACCATAACTCCAGTCAAAAGCATAATCTTTGTCCAAACCACCATTTGACTGCTTATTCGATGTTAATTCTGATTTGCCACGAATTGTTTCTTTCGAATATTCAAGGTTACTCCATAAACGCATAGCGTGGTTTGCTGCACCAACACCTAGCGAACCAGCCAAAATAGCGAGCGAAATAACCAATTGTTTTACTTGACCTGCTTTGATTTTCTCGATGGCTTCTGCTACTATTAAAATTCCCCACGATAGGAATAGATAATAAGTAATCTGAACGTGGTTGGCATATAGCTCCAATCCCATAAATAGGGCAGTAAGCGCCGCACCAATCCAGTATTTGCCTCGCATGATAAGAACTGTACCTGCTAATACTAAAGGAGCAAAGGCAAGAGCTAAAGCTTTTGAGTTATGTCCTGCGGGGATAATCACCATATTAAAAGTACCCAAGGCATAGCCTATGGCTCCCAAAACTGATAGCCAGTTGTTAAGACCAAGTATAATGAGGAAGATATACATCCCAAGCATATTCAAGAATATCATGTTGATAGGGCTAGGGAGTGCATTATTGGCATACTGACCAATCTTGGTTGTAATACTATTAGGGTATTGTGCCGAAATCATATAGGTAGGCATACCCCCAAACATGGAGTTAGTCCACCAAGTGGCTTCACCAGTCGTTTTTCTGAACTCGACAGACTCGTGAGCGGCTGCTTGAGCCATTTGAATATCATGTTGCTGAATGACTTTGCCTTTAAGGGCTGGTGATGCGTAAATCCCTGCCAATACCGCAAAAAATACAATCGCTACAACGTGCGGAAGGAATTTTTTGAATGAAAATTGCATGTTTTGTGATTAAGATTTTCTTGATTTAATGAATACATATCTTATCTGCTATGAAACAAAGATAAAAGGAATCCTTCATTGATAAATGAACTTGTTGGCACTTTCGAGAGTTTTTATATCAGTTTCTTGGACTAATTACGTTATAGCGACAATGATTATTGGATTTTTAAAAGAAAAACAGGCTATTTTTATCGAGTTTTGATTTTTTTCCTCAAAAATTCAAACCATTTATCCTTAACTTTGTCAATACGTATAATAATACTCATAACTAGATATAATGAAAAAGTTGATTTCGATTATCACGTTTGCGGTGGCTGTAAACCTATCTGGTGCCTATGCACAAGACTCAAAAGCTGGCGCAATCATTGATGCTATGCAAAAAAAATATAAGTCGATGAAGTCGTTTAGCGCTACATTTACTTATGGAGCTGACGGTAGTAAGCAATTGCTAAAAGGCGATATTACGGTAAAAGGCCAAAAGTATCGTCTAAAACTAGCTGGTCAGGAATTATTTAATAACGGCAAAGACGTTGCAACTTATATTAAGGAGACTAACGAAGTTAATATCTCCGAATACGAACCAAGCGAAAATGACTTAAATCCAGCAAAGGTTTATTCTTTCGATAAGAAAGGATACAAGTATACTTTTGCAGGTGAAGCTAAGGAAGGAGCCAATACTTTTGAACTAGTAGAGCTTTCTCCTGAAAAAAAGGGTGGTCAAGTTTCGAAGGTAAAAATTAAAGTAAATAAAGCAGACAAATCCGTTGGTGGTTGGACAATCATTGACAAGAGTGGAAAGCGTCAAACATTCAATGTGATTAAATTTAATCCTAATACAAATGTTGATGACAAATTCTTTTCATTCGACAAATCGAAATATCCAGGTGTAGAGATTAATGATCTTCGCTAGATAATAGACATAAAAAAAGGCTAACTCAGTAATGAGTTAGCCTTTTTTTATTGAAATATCGGATCTGGATTTTCGGAATGGTGAGTTGCTATTTTTTAAGAAAATATATTCCTTAATTGTTGAGAATTCTTCGTACGTTACTAATTCACAATTCAGCACTAATACTTATTCTGGTTTTCTCAACAACCACAATCCAATAAAGGTAATAGCTCCGTTTACTAATAGTTTCTCAAAGCCGAATTGATAGCCATTCAACCATGCTTGTGAGTTACTATCAATAATGTACGTCAGAATTGGAGAGGCAACACACAAATAGGGAACTAACTTGTCTTTTACAGGAGTCTTTGTAAATAAACCAAATGAAAATAAGCCTAACAACGGACCATAAGTGTATCCAGCGATATTAAATACTGCCGAAACGATAGACTGTTCACTAAAAGCATAGAAAATCATAATTACGACAAAGAACAAAGCTGAAAAGCCTATATGTACATAATGCTTGATTTTGGTACGTTGTGATTCCTCAAATTTTTCGATGTGCATAAAGTCAATGCAAAAGGCAGTCGTCAATGCCGTAAGCGCCGAATCAGAACTTGCATAAGTCGCTGCTGTGATTCCTAGTAAAAATGTGATAGCAGCTACGGTTCCAAAATGTCCACCCAATGCCAACATTGGATACAACTGGTCGGTTTTGGTAGGGATAGCAAACCCAATTTTATCTGCATAGATATACAACAATGCTCCTAAAGCGATAAACATTAATGTTACTACCGCAAACGTACAGCAAAACCAAAACATATTCTTTTGCGCTTCGCCAATGTTTTTGCAAGTAAGATTCTTTTGCATAAGATCTTGATCGAGTCCTGTCATTACGATGGCAATAAAGGCTCCAGAGATAAAATCTTTAACAAAATGATGTTTGTAAGAGAAATCATCAAAGAAAAACATTTTCGAATATTTACTCTCCTGAATTGTTGAAATCATTCCAGAGAAACTTAACCCAAGTTTATCGTTGATTAAGATAATCGTTAAGGCTAAAGCGGTCAATAAGAAGAATGTTTGTAAGGTATCTGTTACAATAATCGTTTTGACACCTCCTTTGTAGGTATATACCCATATTAGGGAGATGGTAACCAATGCTGATACGGCAAAAGGAACATGCCAATTGTCGAATATTGCTAACTGTAAAACCTGTACCGCCAAAAATAAACGTGCTGCTGAGCCCAAGGTACGTGCTAGTAGAAAGAATGCGGAACCCGTTTTATATGACCAAAAACCAAAGCGTTTTTCCAAATAGGTATAAATAGAAATTAGATTCAATTTATAGTAAAGAGGAAGCAATACAGTTGCAATGACAAAGTATCCAACGAGATTTCCTAAAATGATTTGGTAATAGGAAAGTGAAACTTTTCCGACATCTCCGGGCACAGAAATGAACGTAACACCCGAAATAGATGTTCCAATCATACCAAAGGCAACTAGCCACCAAGGAGATTGTTTATTAGCCGTAAAAAATGTATTTGTATCTGCTCCTTTTGACGTAAAGTGTGCAACAACGATTAGAAGTAAGAAGTAAACTGCCAATATGCCAAAGGCCAATCCTGTGCTCATAATTTTTAAGGTTGAGTTGATAAGTAATTGCTTTAATTGGGTGGTTGATAATAAGAAAATAATACTCCCTTGGTATCAAAAATGAAAGGCAAAATTGATATTTTTTGTTAAATTTGCTAATAGAGCGAAGAATATATTTCTAAGCTCATTATTAATGCGTTATAATCCAATAAGTTAAAAATAATAAATATTTCACAGATGCGCCCATTTGAACAATTTGAAGAAGAAGTAGATGTACTGGAAGATGTCAAAGATACCGACCAATATGACTTAGTAGTCTTCAATGATGATGTCAACACGTTTGATTATGTTATCGAAACGTTGATTGACGTTTGTGGACACACCCCAGAACAAGCAGAACAGTGTACTATCTTGATTCACTTCAAGGGTAAATGTTCTGTAAAAAAAGGTTCTTTTGATGAATTAGCCCCAATGCGCAATGATATTTGTCGCAGAGGTCTTTCTGCTGAGGTCATGTAATATTGACTGTTGCTTGTCCTTATTAATTGCTTACCACGTTGAATTATCCATCCAAATTAATTGAACAGGCTATTGACGAAATAGCCAAGTTGCCGGGCATAGGTAAAAAATCCGCTCTGCGTATGGCTTTGCATTTGCTTAAACGAGATGAAAAGCATACGTTAAAACTAGCGGAGGCTATCGTTGCGATGCGTACACAGATTCGTTATTGCGAACAATGTCATAATATTTCAGATACCGAAATTTGTGGAATCTGCGCTAACCAAAAGCGAGAAGCTTCACTAATTTGTGTAGTCGAAGATGCTCGTGACGTATTAGCTATCGAAAATACTTCCCAATACAGAGGTTTATATCATGTACTAGGAGGTATTATCTCTCCACTAGAGGGTGTAGGTCCCGCAGATTTGAAAATCGAATCTTTGATTAACAGAATAACAACCTCTCAAAATACGGAGAATCCCATTACAGAAATTATCCTCGGGCTCAGTCCTACGATGGAAGGAGATACAACGGCTTTTTATTTGACTAAACGTATTAAGCCATTTGGTGTCAAAATCACAACCATCGCAAGAGGTATCCCTATTGGAGGTGATTTGGAGTATGCCGATGAGATTACACTTGGTCGTAGTATCGTCAGTCGCATTGCTTATGAGTAACAATGTTTAGGGTATGTTACCCGTTTTACTGAGTACAAGAATACTTAAACTTATATATACTTATGAACCGTAAGAGCTTTTTAAAATCAGCATTTGCTTCTGCTTTTGCTTTGTCAGGATTAAAATCATGGGGTTTTGGTAGAAAATCTAACTACAACCAGTTTTTACCTTCTTTGACACTTGAGCAAGTTTCATTAGAAACCGCTCCATATTCATTAGCAGCGCTTCCTTACGCTCCCGAAAGCTTGGAACCGAATATCGATAAGCTTACCATGGAAATTCACCATGGTCGTCACCATAAAGCTTATGTTGATAATTTGAATAAAGCAGTTGCAGGTACTCCAGCTGAGAAACTAACATTGTTAGAGCTGGTCAAAGATGCCGGTAAACAGCCTGTTGCTATCCGTAACAACGGCGGAGGCCACTGGAATCACACATTTTTCTGGAATGTTCTTTCTCCAAAGGGAGGAGGCGCTCCAAAGGGTGATTTAGCCAAAGCTATAGAATCAACTTTTGGTTCGTTTGATAAATTTAAAGAAGAATTTGGCAAAGCGGCAACTACTCGTTTTGGTTCAGGCTGGGCTTGGTTGATTGTTCAGGATAAAAAATTGGTGATTTCATCAACACCAAACCAAGACAATCCTTTAATGGACGTTGCTGAGAAAAAAGGACAGCCTATCTTGGGACTTGATGTATGGGAGCATGCCTACTATTTGAAGTACCAAAATAAACGTGCTGACTACGTAACGGCGTTCTGGAATGTAGTAAATTGGGACGAAGTCTCTAAAAATTTTGAAAATGCTTTGAAATAGGTTTTGTTAAATTCCAACTTAGTGAGACCTTTGTATCCCCATTTTTGTTTTATCAAGGATGGGGATTTTTCATCATAAAACTTATGTAAGTTATGAATTCAGAAACACTTCTCGACACAATTCCATCGCTTGACCTTGCAGACTTCCTTTCGGGAGATGCAGAGCGTAGAGCCAAATTTGTTCAAGAATTAGGCTCAGCATTTAATAATATTGGTTTTGTTGCCATCAAAAATCATGGTTTAACAGATGAACTTACTGCTAAACTTTATGAGGTAGTTCAAAAGTTCTTTTATTCTGACGACGAATTAAAGTTTAAATATGTAGTTCCGGGTATTGCTGGGCAAAGAGGTTATGTAGCGAAAGGAAAGGAAACAGCAAAAGGTTTTAAAGTAGCAGATTTAAAAGAGTTTTACCATATCGGTCAGCCTAAGATTGATGATGGCGATCCTATTTGGGCTGAATACCCTGATAATGTTTTTCCTTCAGAACAACCTGAATTTGAGCAATACACCGTGGAGGCTTACAATACGCTTCAAGTAGCGGGTAAAAACTTGCTTCGTGCTATTGCGATTTACTTAGAATTGCCAGAAGATTATTTTGAAGACAAGGTAAGGCATGGTAATTCTATCTTAAGAGCAATTCATTATTTTCCTATCCTCAATCCAGATGATATGCCAGAAGGCGCTGTTCGTGCTGCTGCTCACGGCGATATTAATTTGATTACGCTATTGATGGGTGCTTCTGCTGAAGGGTTGGAGGTTTTACGTCGTGACGGTGTTTGGATTCCAATTACCTCACTTCCAGAATATGTTATTGTGAATGTAGGTGATATGCTCGATCGTTTGACAAACCATAAACTTAAATCTACGATTCACCGTGTGGTAAATCCACCGAAGGAAAAACTTGGCACATCACGTTTTTCTATACCGTTCTTTATGCACCCACGTTCTGAAATGGATTTGACTTGTTTAGACTCTTGCGTAAATGCTGAGAATCCTAAATTATATGTAGATATGACAGCAGGCGAATTTTTGAACGAGCGTCTGATTGAATTGGGATTAAAAAAATAAATTTTAGTACTTTATGCCTACTTAGGTTTGTCTTTGACTTGTTTAATCAAAACAAATTTAAGAATTTAGCGAAGCGTTTGAGAATGAGTGGGTTCTTTTTCTCAAACGCTTTACATTATTAAACGCCGTTGGAAGGAATGTACTTTTGGGCATTCTTGCTTGCATCTGATGAAACTTTCTAAGCATTATGATTTCTTAAAAGACGTTCTTGTCTTAGCCTTTACAACTTTTGGTGGTCCACAGGTGCATCTCGCTATGTTCATTAATCGATTGGTACATAAGAAAAAGTACTTAACCGAGGAGGAACTGTTAGAAATTCAAGCGTTGTGCTCGTTTTTACCTGGCCCCAGCTCTACTCAGACGCTTATTGCGGTTGGATATAAACTAGGAGGCCCGAACTTAGCTTACCTAACCTTATTTTTGTGGATTGCTCCAGCAGTTACCATCATGACGATGGCAGCCTTCGGAATGACCTATCTCGAAAATCGCGAAATTGTTCGATTTATTCAACCTATCGGTATTGCCTTTATTATTCACTCTGGGATTTTGTTAGGAAAATTGGTGTTGAAAAATACCTCTAACTATGTTCTCATGGTTCTGGTGGCTGCATTTGCCTTTTATTTCCAATCTCCTTGGGTTTGTCCTATTGCACTTATTGTCAGTGGCACGGTTACTTCCTTTAATTACAAAGATCATCCTCGTCAGAATAAGCATCGCATGATAATTCCTTGGGCGAATTTCAATCTGTTTTGGGGATTTCTGGTGTTTTTAGCTTTGCTGGGGCATTTTACAGATTCAATGCCGCTTTTACTATTTGAAAATTTTTATCGCAATGGAAGCCTTGTATTTGGCGGAGGACAGGTGCTAGCACCAATGCTTTTTACAGAATTTGTAGAGTTTAAAGAGTTGATTCGTAGTGATGATTTTCTTACAGGTATGGCTCTGTCACAAGCATTACCTGGTCCCGTATTCGCCTTTACTTCTTATCTTGGGACACTTGCGATGAAAGGGCATGGTATCGGAGAGCAATTACTTGGAAGTGCGGTTGGAGCAGCAGGTATTTTTCTTCCAGGGACTTTTTTAATTTTCTTTGTTTATCGTATTTGGGGACAATTAAAGCAGTTTAGGGCTATTAGAGCTTCTTTGGATGGGATTAACTCTGCTTCTGTTGGTCTCACCTTAGGCGCAGCAGTTTCCTTCTTAGAACCTATCTTAGTTCAGAAAGACTGGCTTGGCATAGGTACAATCTTGGTAACACTCTTGATTATTAGATTTACAAAAATACCAAGCTTCTATATTTTCCTTGGAGGTTTGGCTATTGGTTTGATAGTTTATCTTTAGTCTCTCTTAAATCAAAAAAGCGGTCGAAAATACTTTTCGACCGCTTTTTTGATACTTGAATATCGGATGATATATTATTAGATGCAAAGCATTACTACCTTACTTCAACAAGTTTAACAAGTATTTTCCGTAACCACTTTTTACTAATGGTGTAGCGACGGTACGTAATTGTTCTGCATCGATAAAGCCCATTCTGTAGGCTACTTCTTCAATACAACCAATTTTAAGTCCTTGACGCTCCTCGATTACTTGAACAAATTGACCTGCTTGCATCAACGAAGCAAAAGTTCCTGTATCTAACCATGCAGTACCTCTATTCAAAACGCCAACTTTCAATTTACCTCTTTCCAAATAAACCTTGTTCACGTCTGTAATTTCGTACTCTCCGCGAGGCGATGGTGCTATGTTTTTAGCAATTTCAACTACCTCATTGTCGTAGAAATATAATCCTGGAACAGCATAGTTTGATTTTGGCTCTGTTGGTTTTTCCTCAATAGAAAGAACATTAAAGTCATTATCAAATTCTACCACACCATAACGTTCTGGGTCATGTACTTGGTAGGCATATACAACACCTCCATCTGGGTCGTTGTTAGCTTGCAATAATTTACTCAAACCTGAACCGTAGAAGATATTATCACCTAACACTAAGGCAACTTTATCATTTCCAATGAATTCCTCTCCAATCACAAAAGCCTGCGCCAAGCCGTTTGGTTCTGGTTGAACTGCGTAGCTGAATTTGCAACCAATTTGTGAACCGTCACCCAATAATTTTTCGAAATTAGGGAGGTCGTGTGGGGTTGAGATAATCAAAATTTCTTTAATACCCGCCAACATCAAAATTGACAGAGGGTAATAAATCATCGGCTTGTCATAAACAGGCATTAACTGTTTACTTACGGCCAAAGTTAAAGGATGAAGTCGGGTGCCTGAGCCACCAGCTAAAATAATACCTTTCATATCAATATCGGTTTATTAACGATTCTCGTACATGGTTTCGTAATACTTTTGGTAATTACCAGAAGTTACGTTGTCCAACCATTCTGTATTAGCTAAGAACCAATCTACGGTTTTCTCCAAACCTTCTTCAAACTGAAGAGATGGTTCCCAACCTAACTCTTTCATGATTTTGTTTGCATCAATGGCATAACGCAAATCATGACCAGCACGGTCAGTTACATAAGTGATGAGTTGTTCAGAAGTACCTTCTGCACGTCCCAATTTTTTATCCATAACCGAGCAAAGAAGTTTTACTAGGTCAATGTTTTTCCATTCGTTAAAACCACCAATATTGTAAGTCTCACCAAGGACGCCTTTGTGGTATACCGTATCAATTGCACGAGCATGGTCAATTACAAATAACCAATCACGGACGTTCTCTCCCTTACCATATACAGGTAGAGGTTTGTTATTGAGGATATTATGAATCATCAAAGGAATCAACTTCTCAGGGAAGTGATTAGGTCCGTAATTGTTTGAACAGTTGGTAATCACTACAGGCATTTTGTAGGTATTTCCATATGCTCTCACAAAATGGTCTGAAGATGCTTTTGAAGCAGAATATGGAGAACGAGGGTCATAAGCTGTAGTTTCAGTAAAGAAATCTTCAGGATTATGCAATTCACCATAAACTTCATCTGTTGAAACATGGTAAAATCTTTTGCCATCATAATTGCCTTTCCAAGTATTTTTGGCAGCGTTCAACAGGTTTACAGTACCAACTACATTTGTCAAAACAAAAGCCATTGGGTCTGTAATTGAACGGTCTACGTGTGACTCGGCAGCAAGGTGAATAACACCGTCAAAATTATGTTCAGCAAAAAGTGCGTCAACAAATGGGGCATCTACCAAATCGCCTTTTACAAAAGTATAGTTTGGTTGATTTTCGATATCTGTCAAGTTTGCCAAATTACCTGCATAAGTCAATTTATCAAGATTGAAGATTTGGTATTCTGGGTACTTGGTCACAAACAACCTTACCACATGAGAGCCGATAAAACCAGCGCCACCTGTAATGAGAATTTTTTTCATTGTATTATTTTTCTAATAAAATTACTTACGATTTACCACAGCAAGTTGCCATTTCCAAGCATCGCCAAGTGCCTCTGTCAAAGTTTTTTCAGCTTTCCAACCCAAAATCTCGTTAGATTTGCTACAATCAGCATACACTGCTGTAACATCACCCTCTCTTCTTGGTTTAATCGCATAATCCACTTTCAAGCCAGTAGCTGTTTCAAAAGCTGTGATTACTTCCAAAACCGAGCTACCTGTACCAGTGCCGATATTGAAATAATCATAATATGTTGTCTTTTCTTGTTGTTTCAATAAAAGTGCCAAAGCCGCAACGTGTGCTTTTGCCAAGTCTACTACATGGATGTAATCACGAATTGCAGTACCGTCGGCAGTAGGATAATCATCACCAAATACGGATAATTGTCCACGCAAACCTGCTACCGTTTGAGTAATGAAAGGTACTAAATTGGCAGGAACTCCCAAAGGCAATTCACCGATTAGTGTACTTTCATGTGCTCCAATTGGGTTAAAATATCTGAGTGAAATGGCTTTCAACCCTCTGTTTGTAGCAACAGTGTCTTTGATAATTTCTTCACAAATCTGTTTTGTGTTTCCGTATGGGGAGTTTGCAGGCTGTACCTTTGATAGTTCTGTTACTGGTAATGCCTCAGGCTGACCATAAACAGTACACGATGAAGAAAATACTAGATTGGAAACTTTATGTTCCTCCATTTTTTCTAACATCAAAACAGTAGCAGCTACGTTATTTCTGTAATATTTCAACGGCTCACTTACCGACTCTCCAACTGCCTTGAATGCAGCAAAGTGAATAATACCATCAATTTTATTTTCTGTAAAAACTTTATCCCAAGCAGCAGGGTCGTTAATATCTGCCTCATAGCATGTTACTGGTTTCCCAATAATAGTTTCGAGTCCCGCAAGCACCGCTTTTTCAGAATTTGAAAAGTTGTCGAAGATAATAGATTCATAGCCAGCGTGATGTAGCTCAACAACAGTGTGTGAGCCGATGAATCCAGCCCCTCCAGTTACAAGTATTTTCATCATGGTAAGATTAAGAAAGATTTGCTTTCAATAACAAAGTTAATAATATCGAAATCTAAAAAAAATTATATTTTTGAATTGTGAGTATTTGGTAATATTTATCAAGTTTTGTAGCAACTTTTCAGATAATATTTACCTTTAAAACAGCTTTATTTTTTAGAATTTTCAGTACAAATTTACAATTTTCAAGCCAAAAATAGGCTTGAAATTCTCCTGATTAAGGACGATAAGGCGTTTGTAGAATAAGGTCTAATAGCCTATTGGTTGACTAATTTACATTTGTAAATTATTGATTATCAGTGTGTTATATGTTAGTGGCTGATTTTTCCACCTTCCTCAAGACTTCATGTACAAACGGTTGTGCTAATACCATTTGCCTCTATGGGCAAGAAATAATAATTCTCCAAAAATAGATGGAGATGTGAACTCATTCGCTTAAATTGTGTTTATCAAATATTATGAGTTTTTGATGAAGGATTTTTAAAATATTACCTAAATAGAGGAGTGAGGTATAGATAAAATACCGTACTGTAAACAAAAGCTTATTCATAAATTATAATGTCTATTTTATGGAGTTGAGAGATTCAGAACTGAAGGCCTTAGTTTCGTTATTGGATGACGATGATTCGGAGGTGGTAACGATGGTTGAATCAAAGATTAAATCTTTGGGGGGAAATATTATACCATATTTAGAAGACAGATGGGAGGAGTCCTCGCTGAGTCCTGTTATTCAGAGAAAGTTAGAGGATTTAATTCATGATTTACAATTTAATTCTTTCGAAAAAAGGGTAGTTGAATGGTATGATACGGGAGCGCAGGATATTTTGAAAGGCATGTGGGCTATCGCAACCTATCAATATCCAGAACTTTCTTTGGAAAAACTAGAAGCTGATATTAATGCATTATATCTGGATGCATGGACTGAATTAAGAGATGATATGCATCCGATGGATCAGATTAAAGCATTAAATCATGTGTTTTTTTCGAAGCATAAATTTGGCGCAAATACCAAACATTTTCATTCAGCATCTAACTCGATGATCAACGTGGTATTAGATTCGCACCGAGGAAATCCAATTTCCTTGTGTGTGATTTATATGCTTGTTGCTCAGAAACTTAAAATGCCGATTTATGGTGTAAATCTTCCTAATTTGTTCATTCTGACTTACAAAACAGAGAAGGTACAGTTTTACATTAATGTGTTTAATAGGGGACTAGTTTTTAGTAAAACCGACATTGATAATTATTTGCAACAGTTGAATATAGGTCAAGAAGAGATTTTTTATCAACCTTGTGAAAATATCGACATTGTCAGACGAGTGTTGCGAAACTTAATTATTGCTTTTGAAAAAATAGGCGATACAGAAAAAGTAAAAGAATTAGATGCAATTTTGATGCAATTAATAGCCTAAGAAAAATAAGTTATCCCGAATTTTAGGATTGGGATTATTCTCTAGGTTTTCATCAAAAAAGCGGTCGGAAAATAGTTTCCGACCGCTTTTTTGATGCTGAAATGGGTGAACTCTAGATGCAAAGTATTGCGTCTCTACCATAAAATTCATATTGAAAATAATCACTCATTTACTCAATCACAACTCACTCAATTTATACAGTCACAGTTAGGATATATTCTTCCCAATAAAAAACTTTTAAAGCTAGTTCTTCTTTCACTTCTTCAAAATCCACATAACCTACAATCTGATCGGTTTTACTTACGAATGGTTTGATATAAATATTATCTCTCAAGCTCATTTTCTTTTTGCCGTACCATTTGTACAAACTTTCTTTCGCACACCAGTAAACGCCAATTTGTTCTGGAGTTCCATCGAGCGCATTTATCTCATTTTCAGACAAAAAGCGTTTGGCTACTCGTTCCAACTTACTAGAAATTTTCTCAGTATCTAAGCCAACAGGCTTTTCCAAATCGATACTAATGGCAGCAAATTTTTCTGCATGAGTTATCGAGATATTTGCATAATGATTTACTAAACAAGGATTCGAAAATTCGTCTTTCCAAACACCTAAAAACTCAATTCCCATTTCTTGACATGCAAATTTTAAGCAAGTTCTACTTGCTAGCCATTCTAGTTGCTTTTGAGGATGCGTGCTATTAGATAATTCTTCAATTTGATTTTTAGAAATACCTAGATATGCTGTATAAAATGAAATATCTTCCTCAATTTTCCAGACACAAAGAATTTGACTTTTGCTTAGTTTTTGATTAAAAAAAATGGGCATAAATAGCGTTTGATTGAAATGAACTTCAAATTTCAGAAACTTTTTAAACTCTTCAAAACCTTTTATAGGAGTTTTGAGGTTGGTAAGAAAACAAGTACTTTTGTACTATAAAACCTTGTTTGTTCAACCAAATGAGGAAAATTTGCGTATATGTTAGTAGAAAAATTTGATACTTTTTCTGGACATCGCGACTGCGTGTATGCCTTGGAAAAAGGAAATAGCCACAACCAGTTTTTTTCATCGGGAGGTGATGGCTTGGTTGTGCGTTGGAATGTAAACCAACCAGATACTGGAGAATTATTTGCTAAGATTCCAACATCTGTATATGCTCTAGCGTTTGATGAAAAACGCAATCACTTGTGGATTGGGCAAAACTTCGATGGTATTCAGGTTTTGGATATCATGAATAAAAAAGAAATAGGTTCATTAAAGATAACAAACACTTCTATTTTCGTTATAAAATTGTTTGATAATCAGGCTTTTGTAGGTCTATCTGATGGTACTATTGTCGTGATAGATATGGAATTGTTGTCTATACGCAAACACATAAAAGCTTCAGATAAGAGTGTTAGAACTATTGATTTTAATCCAGTAACCCAAGAAATTGCAGTTGGCTATAGTGATTTTACGGTTAAAATATTTGATTTAACCGATTTTTCATTGAAATTAGTAGTTGAAGCGCATACAAACTCAGTGTTTACGGTTAAGTATTCTCCTGATTATAAATTTCTGTTAACTGGAGGGAGAGATGCGCATCTGAAAATTTGGAATGTTTCCGAAAATTATCAACTTCAACAGGATATTGTCGCTCATTTGTTTGCCATAAATGATATTTGCTTTCATCCCGATTTACCGCTTTTTGCTACATGTAGCATGGACAAATCGATAAAAGTTTGGGACAGCGAAAGCTTTAAACTGAAAAAGGTAATTGACAAAGCTCGCCATGCTAGTCATGGGACCTCGGTTAACAAGCTTCTTTGGTTAAAAGAATCTTCATTTTTAATTTCTGGCTCCGACGATAGAAATGTCTCTGTTTGGAAAATTGCATAGACTAGATATTTAGCTATTCCTTTGTGGGATGTAGTTTATAAACCAAAAACTATTTGCCGCAATAAAAATAAAAGATATATGAGAATTACTCCTTTAGAAATTAGACAACATACCTTCGATAAAAGTTTTCGTGGCTATGACACCGAATCGGTTGACGCTTTTTTACTTTCGCTTTCTCAAGAATGGGAGAGAGTTGCAGAAGAGGTAAGGGTGACTAAACAATTACTTGATAAAGCCGAGCAAGAGGTCACTCGTGTGAAGGAGATAGAGTCTAGCCTTTTCAAGACTATTAAAGTTGCAGAGGAAGCTCAAAAAGAAATTAATGAAAAAGCTCATCTGGAAGCCTCAAAGATAATTGATGATGCAAGACTTACTGCTGAAAAAATTATCGAAGAAGCAAAAGCCGAAGCCTTGCAGATTGAGGAAGACGCCAAACGTCAATCTAATATTGCCGTTGCTGATGCTGAAGCTCGTGCAGCCTTTTTGGTTGAAGAAGCTGACTCTAAATTGATTACATTCGAAAGAGACACGAAGTCTCTCGAAAAATACAAAGATCTTTTGGTCTTAGAGTTGAAGAAATTTGCGACAGATACACTAGATAAAATTTCGAAATTTGAAGAGCGTACAACAATTTCTGCCGAAGTAGATACTATTCAGCCAGAAGAAATTGTCTCAGTTGTAACTGAACCAAGCGCTATTGTGGAAGAGTCAACGGAAGTTTATACAGAAAAAGAAGAACTGTTAACTACCACCGAAAGCCTCGCTCAAGAAGTTGATCTTTTTGATGAAGAAGAAGGCGAACTTCCAACCGTATCTTCTGTTTTGCAAGATGAGCATGAAGTATCAGCTTTTTCAAGTGAAGAAAAACTTCCATCTTTATCTTCAATTCTGGAGAGTGAAGCAGATGTCATCGATAATCCATTACTGGAGAGTTTGATCCAACAACCAGAATCTACAGAAGTTACTGAATCTGAATCAACTATCGAAGCAGTTTCGGAAGTAAACGAAACAATCGAAGAAAATAAGGAGGCTGTTACTGAAGAGATTATTTCAAATGAGGAGAATACTGAAGAAAGTTCGCAGGCTAAGGATCCTTATAAGTTCATTAAGAAAATTAAAAAAACTGGCGATACCAAAGGGCTTCCTACGGTATCATCTGTTATGGAAGAATTGAAGAAGGATAACCCTGGTGGAATTGCCAATGGGGGAGGTTCTTTCTTTGATGCTTTTTAAAAAAGAATACAAAACAATTTTCATAGAGTCAGGTAGCACAACTGCCTGACTCTTTATATTTTTGGTCAAATTAAATTATCATTTTAAATGGGAACTATTGAATTAGAAGGACTTGAGTTTTTTGCCTATCATGGATACTATGAAGAAGAACGTAAAATTGGTAATCGTTATCAAATAGATGTAAAAATATCTGTTGATTTTTCGTCCGCTGCGCAAAATGATAAGCTAAAAGATACGGTCAACTACGAAGATTTGTATAAAATTATTGCAGGAGTCATGCAAACAAAATCTAAATTGTTGGAGCATGTAGGTCAATTAATTATAGATGAAATCCGTAAAATTTATCCTAATGTTCAGCAAGTGCAGGTGGCAGTTTCTAAATTTAACCCACCAATTGGAGGTGTTTGCACTCGTGCAAAAGTTACCGTAATCGGCTGATTTGCATAAAAACTTGCTTATATTTGTTTATTTATTTATCAAAAGTAATTCACCTCTATGGCTCATCAAGTAACAATCAAGGATATCGCCAAGCATTTGAATATTTCAGTTGCTACAGTTTCTCGGGCACTGAGAGATATGCCTGATATCAAACCTGAAACCCGTCAGGCTGTTCTTGATTTGGCAAAAGAATGGGACTATCAACCCAATGTTCTAGCTACAAGTTTAGTAAAAAGTAGAACTAAGACCTTAGGTGTTATAGTGCCTGACTTAGGGTATCATTTTTTCTCATCTGTTATAAAAGGTATCGAGGCAGAGGCCTTGTATAGAGGCTATACTTTACTATTGACGCAAACAGGTGAAAGCTATGAGCGGGAGTTGGTAAACTTACAGACCTTATCAAGAGGGCAAGTGGAAGGTTTTATTATTTCGCTTTCTCAGGAAACTTCAAATTATGACCATATTAATAGACTTATTAGAAAAGGTATTCCCATTGTTTTTTTTGATAGGGATGCTGTAGGGATAGATGTTTCTAAAGTGATGGTCGATAATGTTGGTGCAGCCTATGAGGCTGTTATTCATCTTTATCAAAATGGTTGTCGGGAAATTGCTTTCCTTGCAGGTCCGAGAAGTGTCACGGTGAGCAATCAACGAATCGAAGGATACAGAAAGGCTCTTCAAGATTTGAATATTCCTTTTAAGGATGAGCTAATTGTGCATGGGGAATATAATTTAGATAAAGCAATTGCCTTGACTCATGGATTGATGAATCTAACCGATAGACCAGATGGCTTGGTTGTAGTAAGTGATAGATTGGCAGTAGGCTCCATGATGGCGTTGCGTTCAAAAGGGATATCAGTTCCTGATGATGTATCAGTAGTAAGTTTTAATGACGAACCTATTTGCAGTTTTCTAACGCCAACACTTTCTAGCGTTGCACAACCGACTACTGAAATTGGTCGTATCGCAACTTCCTTATTGATTAACCAAATAGAAGATGGACAAGAATTTTATAAGCCACAAGTTCGAGTTTTAAAAACACATCTTGTGATTCGAGAATCCTCAAGAAGAAAATAAGTAAAAAACGTACTTGAATAAAGTACGTTTTTTTGTTTTTTGACTAAAATAGTCGATTCTGAGCAAAAAAACGATTATTTTGCAAGTGGCTGATTTTCAGATGTTTGTGTAATATTGGTAATTCTAAGGTTATTAAAAAAGGCTATTTTTAGCCCAGATTTTGGGTAAAAATAGCCTTTTTTAGGGGTTTGAAGCGCCTGAGAATCGTGTAAAATACTAAAAATAGACCTTATGGTGGTTCATTTGAGTCTCATGCGATTGTCAGGCCTTAGCATTTTTGAATAGGAGCGAGGGCTTATTAGGCTTCATCTTCATAAGAAATTCCAATCGTTTCTAAATCATCCACTCCCAATTCAGAAGGTTCAATAAGAATTTTTAATGATTTTGTACCTGCGTCACTTTTCCATTCTTCAGCGGCATCATCCATGATTGTTAAGAGAATTTCTCTTAGCTCATCATTTTCGTCTGCCAAGAAATCATCATAATTTCTGAATACAATAAAAATTTCATTTTGAGCCAACCAAGACAAATCATTTAACATTTCGTCGAAGGCATCAAGGTTTGAGCCAAAATCTGAAGGGAACTGTAGTTGTTTTGATATCGTAGTATAAAATTGTTCGATAGTCAAATTTTCCTCGCCATCCACATAAACTAAAACTTGACTTACATTTGGCACTAACACACAAAGCTCACTCAATATTTTAAAATTTGCCATGATTTGATTTACTGGTTTGTTTAGAATTTGGAATTATTTGAAAACTTCTGTAATGGTCGTTTGTATAATATGCTTTTCCGTCTGAGCCTGTAACAATTCTTTCTGTACCTCGATTTTTGCCTTCTACTTTTGGATTTACATCCCACTCTTGGTACTGAATCTTCCGACCTTCTTCATCTTCTTGCGGTAATAACTTTTCATAATTACCAAACTTTCTGCCGCCTACATAACCTTCGATTGGCTTACCACTAGATTTTATATGCGACAGAACCTCATACACTTTACTTGGAATGTCGCCATTGGACTTAATTTGGTCAGCATTATTTTGACTGTTATTGTCCTTTTTCTTTTTGTGTTTCTTCTTTCTGAAATCATTCTGTTTCTCAACGCGATGAATACTTTCTGAGAAATACGTTGCATAGCTTTGCCAATTAAATCCTACCAGCAGGGCAAAGACCAATAGCAAATACTGAATCTTGGTTTTTAACATAAAACTTTATTGGTTAATTGTTTTAGCAATGAATGATAGAACCTTTCATTGCTACTTTATAGATGTAAATCTACAAAAATTAGTCATTTATTTAAGATTCATAAAATCAAAATTATCTTAAGTAAAAACAACTACTCAAATTACTGAAAATCAAGCTTGAAATAGAGGTATAAAATTTTTAGCTTCAATATAGTGTTCTATAATCGTTGTTTATTAGGATGATAGATAGTTGAAATTTGGATACTGAAGTCGGTTTTAGAGTTAATTTACCTTTTAAGTATCTTAAGGTAATTTTAAGCTCAGTTTTAGAAAAATTAGAAACCAATTAAAATCAATGTACCAGTGATATACTAACTGGTCTGATATTTGCAAACCCCCGAAAAATTCACGAAATTTGTATATATAGGCTAATTTTTGGCATTTAGTTTATCTCAACATCTACTAAACTTTCCAATATTATCCATGATTAATAAGGAATGAAAGGTGAAAACAGAAATAACTATTGAATTTCATTCCCGAAATACATAATCAAAGAATATGTCAGATCAAATTAGTAACATTATCCCCATCAACATTGAAGACGAAATGCGGGGAGCGTACATTGACTATTCAATGTCCGTAATTGTATCCCGTGCATTACCTGACGTCCGCGACGGCTTGAAACCAGTACACCGCCGTGTGCTATTTGGAATGGATGAGCTAGGCGTCAATTATAATAAAGCTTATAAGAAATCAGCTCGTATTGTAGGAGAGGTGCTTGGTAAGTATCACCCACATGGTGACTCATCAGTTTATGATACCATGGTTCGTATGGCTCAAGAGTGGTCTTTACGTTATCCATTGGTAGACGGTCAAGGTAACTTCGGTTCAATTGATGGTGACTCACCGGCTGCAATGCGTTATACTGAAGCTCGTTTAAAGCGTATCGCTGAAGAGCTATTGGGAGATATCAATAAGGAGACTGTTGATTTTCAACCAAACTTTGACGATTCACTTGAAGAGCCTACAGTTCTCCCTGCAAAAATCCCTAACCTTTTGTTGAATGGTACTTCTGGTATCGCAGTAGGTATGGCTACTAACATGGCTCCTCATAATTTGAGTGAAGTTGTGGATGGTATCACTGCTTACATCAACAATAGAGATATCACGATTCCTGAATTGATGGAGTATATCAAGGCTCCAGATTTCCCGACTGGTGGTACTATCTATGGTGTTCAGGGTATTAAGAATGCTTTCGAAACTGGTCGTGGTCGTGTGGTGGTTCGTGGAAATGCAACTTTCGAAACTTCTAAAACTGGTAAAGAGCAAATTATTGTTTCTGAAATTCCATACATGGTAAACAAAGCTGCCTTGATCAAACAATGCGCAGATTTGGTAAATGATAAGAGAATTGAAGGTATTTCTGAGATTCGCGATGAATCTGACCGTCAGGGGATGCGTGTGGTTTTTGATTTAAAACGTGACGCTGTTCCAAACGTTGTATTGAATAACCTGTACAAACATACTGCTCTTCAATCTTCATTCAGTGTTAATAACGTTGCCTTGGTAAAAGGTCGCCCAATGACATTGAATTTGAAAGATTTGATTCATTATTTTGTTGAGCACCGTAATGAGGTAATCGTTCGCCGTACACAGTACGATTTGAAAGAAGCTCAGAAGCGTGCACACATTTTGCAAGGATTTATTATTGCACTAGACAATCTTGATGCTGTTATCAAGTTGATTCGTGAATCTCGCGATCCAAATACAGCACAAGCTGGATTGATGCAATCATTTAACCTCTCTGAAATTCAGGCAAAAGCAATTCTTGAGATGCGTCTCCAACGCCTTACAGGTATGGAACGCGACAAGATTATGGCTGAATACGAAGAGATTCAAAAGCAAATCAAAGACTTAGAAGATATCTTGGCTCGTCCTGAAAGACAGTTAGAAATTATCAAGATAGAATTGACAGAAATCAAAGAACGTTATGGAGATGAGCGTCGTACGCAAATTAACATGACAGACGATGAGTTCTCTGTTGAGGATATGATTGCTGATGATGAAATGTTGATTACAGTTTCGGCACAAGGCTATATCAAACGTACTCCTTTGGTTGAGTACAAAGCTCAAAGTCGTGGTGGTGTAGGTTCTCGTGCTGTAGCTACCAAAGACGATGATTATACTGAGCATTTGTTTACTGCAACTATGCACAACTGGCTTTTATTCTTTACTGAAAAAGGTAAATGTTTCTGGTTGCGCGTATATGCAGTTCCTGAAGGTTCGAAAAATGCCAAAGGTCGTCCAGTACAAAACTTAATGAATATCGAGAGTGGAGATTCAATTCGCTCAGTTATTAATGTGAAGTCTATTACGGATGCTGATTATATCAACAATAACTTTATCGTAATGTGTACAGAGGATGGTACAATCAAGAAGACATCTCTTGAAGCGTATTCTCGTCCTCGTCAAAACGGTATTATTGCTGTAACAATCCGTGAAGGAGATAGATTATTGGATGTAGCTTTGACAAATGGCAACAACCATATTATTATCGCTACTAACTCAGGTCGTGCAGTTCACTTTGAAGAAAACCGTGTTCGTCCGATGGGTCGTTCAGCGGCTGGTGTGAAAGGTATCTGGCTTGATGAAGAAAACCCTAATGAAAAAGTTATTGGCATGGTTTGCGTAGAAAGTCCTGAGACTCAGCAGTTATTGGTGGTTTCAGAAAAAGGCTTTGGTAAACGTTCAGATGTTGAGGAATATCGTTTGACAAACCGTGGTGGTAAGGGTGTGAAAGCCTTGAATATCACTGACAAAACTGGAAACCTAGTAGCCATCAAGGATGTTACTGACAATGATGATTTGATGATTATCACAAAAGCTGGTATCTTGATTCGAATTGCGGTAGCAGACTTAAGAGTAATGGGCAGAAATACACAAGGTGTGAAGTTAATTCGTTTGAAAAACGAGTCTGACGAGATTTCATCTGTTACTAAAATTGTAAAAGATCCAGAGGAGATTCAAGAGACTGATTCTGATGCAGTTATCAATGATGAATCAGACGATACTGCTTCGGCAGAGTAATAAATTTAGATAGCTAGGGTAGGATAGAAGCAATTCAAAATCCCCCTAGCTATTTATTTTCTTAGTACAACTTTGGCTTTTTGCCAAAATAGCATTACTATTAACTGCTATTTCATTTTTTTAATCAAACCATTTACCAAACAATGAGAAAACTCACATTTGCTCTTTTCGCTGTTGCTGCAACTGGAGGAGCATCGTATGCCCAAACAGACAAATTGCTTCTGGAGGCAAACCGCAAAACAATCTTAGATGCAAAAAAGAAAGTAGACGAAGCGATTACTAAAAAAGATTCATTAAAAGCAAAGACTTGGTTGACAAGAGCAGAAGCTTATCTTGACTTGGCAAACTCACAAGATGCAGAATTAACGAATCAAGTTCCTAATGCTGGATTTATTGCTGTTGAATCTTTAAAGAAAGCAATTTCATTGGATGTTGTAAACGGTAAAGAGGGATCAACTGCTGCTGCTGCAAAGAAATACTTATCAGTTGCTTATAATAAAGAAGGTAAAGCAGAAGGTGAAGGTATGAAATTGTACGGTGCGTTTATGAACGCAGGTATCGCTAAATACCAGTCTAAAGATTACTCAGGTGCATTGAAAGATCTTCAAATGGCATCAGAAATTGGCTCAAAAGATACTACTGCGGCAATGTATACAGGTATCATTGGTCAAATGGCAAAAGAAAATGACGCTGCAAAAGTTGGTTTCGAAAAATTTATTTCATTAGGAGGTAAAGATCCAGGTATTTACTACAGCTTGGCTCAAATCTATAAAGATGAGAAAAACGAAGATAAAGCATTAGCTACTTTGGAAAAGGGTATTTCAATTAACCCAGCTAACAAAGATTTGAAGAACGAGAAAATCAATATGTATTTGGCGTTCAAGAAAATTGATTCTGCGATTTCTGAATTATCTGCTGTAGTTGAAAAAGATCCAAGTAATGTTCAAACGGTATTAAACTTGGCGATTTTATTCGATAACAAAGCAGAACAGTACAATGCTGAAATTCGCGAAGTTAAAGAGAAATTAGCTGAATTTGACGTAGAAGGAGTGAAGAAGAAAGTTGCTGCTCAAAAAGATAAAGTAGATGCTTTTGAATCTGAAATCAAACGTTTGACAGATAAAATCAAGAAAGACCCTAAATCAGCAGTAAATACAAAGAAACAAATTGCTGAAATCACAAAGCAGAGAGATGCTGAGAAAGTAGAGCTTGACAATTTGAACGCTGAACTAGCTAAAAAATCTGCTAATGCAGGTAATGCAGCTGAGTTGAATGCTAAAATCGCTGCTTTGCAAGAAAAACAAAAAGCTGCTAAAGCTAGTGCCTTGGCTAATTATGACAAAGCTCTAAAAGTAGATCCAAATAACTACGATGTTAACTATAACTTAGGTGTAATTGCTTTCAATGAGGCAGTTATCTTAAACAAGAAAGTAGGTGATATGGGTATGGACGAGTACAAGAAAGATGGAAAAGCTGCTGAGGCTACTAGAGATGACAAATTCAAAGAAGCATTGAAGTACTTCGAAAAAGCATATTCTTTGAAGAAAGAGGAAGATGTGAAAGAAAACCTTAAGCAATTGTACCGTGTATTGAAAATGGAAGATAAATTGAAAGAATTAGGTGAGTAATTCAATCATTTATAAGAGTATCAAAAAAGCCTGACGAAAAATCGTCGGGCTTTTTTGTTGTCTAGTAATATAGCTAAATAGGTAGGTTTTATTATAGACTGTAAATTGCCTAAAGTTCTATTTAACATAATATAAATTATAAAACATTCATTTTTATTTCTAAATCTATCAATTTCTGCACTTTATCGGGGTACAGGCTGTTTTACTATGTTGGTAATATGATGGTCTCAATTCTCTTAAGCCCTCTCAATATAACACCAACAAAATCTTTATTTTATGAGTTAAAAAGCACCTTTTAACGATATTTTGAAGGCGTTTAGATTTAAATAAAAATGCGGTATTCGAAACCATCTAAAGATCGTTCTCAAATAAACGATTCTCAGGGGCTTCAAATACCGCATATATTTGGCTTCTGTGCGATTTATTTACTCAGAATGGCTTCGAGGTTCGCTGGAGAATAATTGATTGATTTAAGAATCTTATTATCAGATTTTCTATACACCAAGTATTGCTCACCGTCTGGTTCGATAAATGCTTCTGTACCATCTTTTTCAAAATAGAATTTTACAGTTGCTTCAGCTTCTTCAATCGTTTGGCAAGCCTTACTCATATTTGAGCGCTGTACTTCGTTAAACAATTCAACAAATTTATTTCCAAGTCCAAACTCAAGAACCGCACCAGATAATACATATTGAATATCACATAGCGCATCAGCGATTTCTACAATATCATTATTTCTGATACCATCTTCTAATTCCTTCAACTCTTCAGCTATCAAACTTACACGTAGCTTACTTCTATCTTCAGATGGTACTTGTGGCGTATCCAGAATCGGCGCTTTGAAAGTTTTATGAAATGCAGCAACCTGGTTCAACGAATCTAACTTTTCCATTTATACTTATCGTTTTTAATTATATGGCTTCCCTCATGGGTCTTTAATACAATGCAATTTAAGCAATCATTGCCAAAAGTCCTTCATTATTCTATTTCTTCATAATATTATATATACTTAGCCATAAATAAATCCTTTATTTGATTTGATATGTCTGTAATTCTACGTAAAAACTAAATATTCCTCTTTTGTTGTAACAATTTGTGTGTCAGTCACTTATATATCCACGTGGAACGTTTTTGAAATATTACTAGGTTTCACGGAATAATACTAAATTATATCGTGAGAATCGAAGGTAAGCTAATGACTTGTTTATCAATTAATTGTTGGTGTAGGATAGGAAAGGACGTAAATTGAAGGGGATAATTTATTCAACCAAGAGTAGGAATGAGTACAGAACAGAGGTAGAGATAAGTAAAGTTGATTGATGGAGAGAAGAAAACATCGAGTCGAGTCGGAGCGAAAAAATTAACCCCTTCCCTCCTATATTTAATTAAAAATAAAAGAAATCACTCCTACTCTTTCTGAAATTTTGAATTTAAGCCCCTATTTTCATCTCTCAATGCTAGCATTGAATATCCAAAAAACGCCTCCCCTATCGCCTAAAAAACGTGTATAATGCCCTATTTTGGGTGATTTGTAACTACAAAAACGAGTTATAAATATGTTTTTTAGCTCTTGTTTTTAAACCTATTTCGATTATTTATTCATGGAATAGGATCGGATTCAAACGGGAGAGCATCCTCGGAAAGCTGCTCAAGCATTGAGTAAGTGGAGAAATCAAAATCTGCTTAGATAGCGGGCACCATCTTCCGAGTTTTTGCATTTAGAGGGTAATATAATTGGGGAATATATCCTATTATCACTTAAAAGTAGGTGGATTAGTGCGAACGCTGAAAGTAAAAAGCAACTAATTGCTAGGTACTAATGCATGAGCTACACAGCATCATGTAAAATCTTTATCAGGATATCTAATTCTGAGGAATTCAAACTTTAGCTAAACACAGTGTTGAGAAAATGACTATTATAGGTTAGTAAAGGCATAAACCTTGGGTTAGGATGCTTATAAATAAGATAAAGTAATGTAGAAGGAATAGCAATTTTGCACCGATTTTGTAAGAAATCATCTGATCATATCCATTTCATAGGAATAAGTCAGAGTCTTTATTTGGAATGTTTCGCAAAATAAAGACCTTAAAATATGGATTTCGGAACTGACTTTTACTAAAAAACAAACTATGATTTCTTAATTTTTCTTGAAAGGAAGACTAGTCTTTTACTTCGTATAAATAGATAGAATAGACCTATTTTTAATGAATTCCGGGCCAAATATGCTTGGAATTTATCTAAATTTCTAGGCTATAATCGATATATTTTGGCGCATATTTGTACAATTAGGCTTAAAATTCTCTCCTTATTTCGTCAAAATAGCCTACGATTTTGCATTTCAAATTGGTAAAAGAGATGCTTTCTGTGCCATTTTTTGCATACAAAATAGGTAACTATGCCCTAATTTAAAGTAGGATAATAATACATTTCTGTACATGCATTTAACCATTTGGGAGCCAGTTTACATGAAAAACAGATAGAACTAACTTTATAATTAGATGTTTTCTCTCCTTATTTTATAGAAGGTATGAGTCTTGGTAAGGAAGATATTTTTAAGGTAATGTAGGTAAGAAAGTTTAAAAGCATACTCAAAGTGAATAAATATTCATCATTAAGTGTGCTTAAGTATAAGTACTATTTCTCTTAATTCTTGCTAAAATTGCCTCTCAATACCTCTAAAATATTCAGAAATAAAGATAAGATTTCAGGCTCCGAAATTGTATTATTTAGAGGGGATTCAAAGTAGAGAAGTCATTTACAACAAATGATATATTATAAGTAATTAGAGAAAGTATCTTAGGTTCAAACTACAACTACGGCTGTATACTTCACTTGTAAAAGTACAAAAAAAGAGACGGGATAAACCCGTCTCTACATTGGCTTGCTTTCCATAAATGTTCCGTCTGTATAGAAAATAACAATACGTTCAATTTTCTTTCCTGTGGGTTCTGGAGCCACCGAAATTGGTGGAGTAACAGGATTAGATGGCACTTCTGGGCGTTCGACCTTACGTCTGAGATTTTGTTGTATAATCCTATCCTCAGGCACCATAAATTTATTCGATTCTCGTGCGTTAGAGTTCTCTCTCAATTGAGGCGTAACTTGCTGAAATACAGGAGATTGTTGGCTATTTATGGCCTGGTTATCATAGGGCGTTTCTGTGTCAAAAAGTAGCCAATCTCGATTGATATCAGGAAAAACCCTTAAAATCTTCTGAATAATGTCTAAACTGGGCTTATTTCTACCCGAAAGGATATGAGAAATGCTACTTCTTTGGACTCCGATAGCGTCTGCAAAGAAACTTGGAGACATTCCTTTATCTACTATTATTTGCTCTATTTTTTTATTTAAATCCATATTACTAGTGTAAATCATTTGCTGTTTTATGTAAATTTACATTTTTGTTTACAAATATAAATAGACTAATTTGATTTACAAATGTATTTACAATATTAAATAGTTACAAAAGTAAAATACCTTCATTGTGGAATTGAATCTTCCCTTCTTTCAATAAACCGCCTACAGCTTTCTTAAAATCCTTCTTTGACATTTGTAAACTAGCGTAAATTACCTCTGGCGCTGTTTTATCATTCAATTCTAAGTATTTGTCGTTCTCAGAAAGAGCATTTAATAATGTAATTTTACATTCTTCAATTCTGTCAAATCCGATAATTTCCAATGTTAAATCGATTTTGCCATCCTCTCTTACCTTTTTGATGTATGCACTTTGTAAACTACCCATGTTTACATTTTTAAATAATTCATTTTTGTAAAGTACCCCTTGACAATTGTTTTCAATCAAACATTTAATACCTAAGTCGGTGTATTCGTAAGGAAGAATTGAAACCTTCTGGCCTTCTGTAAACGAGATTTTTTCGCTTGGTAGGAAACGATCAATCTTTGCTGAAGCCACAATCCGCTCCGTTTGAGTATCTATATATATGTAGACCAAATATTTTCTTCCTACGGCCATCTTATGAGATTGTTCGCCAAAAGGGACTAAAAGATCTTTGACCAAACCCCAGTCTAGAAATACGCCTAATTGATTAACATCTTTTACGGTCAAATAAGCAAATTCACCCACTTGTGCAAATGGTTTCATGGTAGTAGCAATAAGCCTATCCTCAGAATCTCTGTAGAGAAACACATCTATGAAATCTCCTATTTTTGTACCCTCAGGAATATAAGAACGAGGGATTAGAATTTCCTCATCACCACCGTCCAAATACATACCAAATTCTAGCTCCTTGATCACCTCTAGATTATTGTATTTTCCTAAGGCAATTTCTACTCTCTGTTTTTCCATTTTGTTAATTGATTTGTTGAATTCATTTCTATTTACAAAAATGCAATATCTCTGTTAGAATCCCTAATGATAGAATAAATTACACATTCTCCTAACCTATTCTTTCTCAATATTTTATCTTGTATATACAAGATTGTTTTGCGTTTTTTATTCATGTATATACAAGTTGTATTTTGTTGATTTTCAGATAATTAAGAAAGCTGTCTTGAAATGAGCTTGTGTATAAGTAATTCTTCTGTAAATTCCAGTCACAATACTTTTAGGTCATCAAGTAGACAAGAACAATTATTCAGTTGCTCTTGCTCCTACTCGAGACTTTACAAACAAACTAATTACAATTACTCAGACTGATATTAAATATGAAAAACATTGCTGTAATAGGTGCTGGAACAATGGGAAATGGAATAGCACATTCTTTTGCTCAAAATGGTTTTAAAGTAGCTCTTGTGGATACAAACGAAGAGGTTTTAGGAAATGCTCTGAAGACTATTCAACAAAACCTTGAGAGACAAGTCAAAAAAGGCCTAATAACTCCCGAAATTCAATCGAAAACTATCTTATTGATTGAATCCTTTACTTCTATTGAGAAAGCCGTTCAGAAGGCAGATTTAGTGGTAGAAGCAGTCTCTGAAGCCCTACTCTGAAGAAATCTATATTTCAGGAATTAGATAAACAATGCCCTGAAGCCTGTATACTCGCCACAAATACCTCTTCTATCTCTATAACACAGATAGCGTCTTATACCCAACGCCCGGATAAGGTTATAGGAATGCATTTTATGAATCCAGTACCTGTCATGAAACTAGTTGAAATCATTAAGGGCTATTCGACAAGCGAAGAAACATATCAAGCAGTACATGCATATACAAAAGCTTTGGATAAGATACCTGTGGTTGTTAATGATTACCCAGGGTTTATCGCAAACAGAATTTTGATGCCAATGATTAATGAGGCGATTATAAGTTTATTTGAAGGAGTGGCAGGTGTGGCTGAAATAGATGCTATCATGAAGCTTGGAATGGCGCATCCGATGGGACCTTTGCAACTAGCTGATTTTATAGGTCTGGACACTTGCCTTTCGATTTTGAAAGTATTGTATGATGGATTTAAGAATCCGAAATACGCTCCTTGTCCCCTATTGGTGAATATGGTGCAAGCTGGAAAACTAGGAGTAAAAAGTGGAGAAGGCTTTTATTCGTACGCTAAAGGCTCAAAAGAAGCCGAAGTGTCACAACGCTTCAGGTAGCTATTAATAAGGCTTTACATCTCATAAAAAGGTATAAAAAAAGGGCTTGCTATCACTAGCGAGCCCTTTCAATTTATATACTTCTCTCCTATTCTTAAACAGCTACGTTGTTTTCACGTAGAGCAGCATTTAAGGAAGTTTTCAAATCTGTACTTTCTTTACGTTTGCCAATAATCAAGGCACATGGTACATTGTAATCACCTGAAGGGAATCGTTTGGTGTATCCGCCTGGAATTACAACACAGTTTTCAGGAACATATCCAATATACTCAACTGGCTCGGGTCCGGTTACATCAATGATTTTAGAAGAACCTGTAATTGTTACACCCGCACCTAATACCGCTCTTTTACCAATGTGTGCACCTTCAACCACAATACATCTTGATCCGATGAATGCGCCATCTTCAATGATTACTGGGGCAGCTTGAGGTGGTTCTAATACGCCACCAATACCAACTCCACCACTAAGGTGAACATCTTTACCGATTTGTGCACAACTTCCTACTGTAGCCCAAGTATCCACCATTGTTCCAGAATCAACGTAAGCACCAATGTTTACGTAAGAAGGCATCATGATTACTCCTTTAGCTAAATATGCTCCATAACGAGCTACTGCAGGAGGAACTACACGTACACCTAGACCAGCGTAGTCAGTTTTCAATTTCATCTTATCGTGGAATTCAAAGATTCCTACTTCTTGTACTTCCATTTTACGAATTGGGAAATACATTACGATAGCTTTTTTTACCCAGTCGTTAACAGTCCAAGAACCATCTTCGTTTGGTTGAGCTGTACGAAGTTGTCCTTTGTCAACTTGCTCTACAACGTATTCGATTGCTTGTATTGTTTCAGGAGTTGAGCGGAGGCTAGTATCGTCCCAAGCCTTCTCGATAATTTCTTTTACGTTTTCCATTGAATACTGTGAATAAATACATTTTTAATTCAGGCACAAAGAAAACATATTTAACCGACACAGACACTATATACGTGGAGGAAAATCAGATTTTGAGGGTGATTTTTAAGAGTAAAAAGTAGAGTTATTTGAATAAAAAAACTGGATTTTATGAGAATTAATAGACGAAAGGGTACTTGAATTTTAACTTGAGGTTAGATATGTTAAATACCTGATTGTGTGAAATTTACAGCATTGTCAAATTGGGTATAATGTTGTAAACAAAATTATATTTGGTGAAATAATTTAGAAAAAATAGACAATAGTGCACCACGAGGAGGCGCAATAAAAATGATGAATAAGAGAAGATTTTTTCTGTAAGGATGAGCAAAAGAATAAGTAATTATTCTTAAACAAAGAAAGGAAAAATAAATGAAAAATCCTAGCTTTTTCTATAATATTTAAGCGAAATCAAGGATTATTATTCTTTAAAAAATGTTAAAAAACTAGTCAGACTTTCAGGTGGAGGACTAAATCTTCAGATGAAAAAGCCATTTTCTCAAGCCACTGATCGTGCTTGAGAACCAAACTTAGTCATCGATTTAAATCAGAATCAGAAAACAGATCTGAAAAAGAAATGACTTTAAGTAAAAAAATCATTGCTCTGTTGTATGAAAATCCTCCATGAAATGGCTACCCTAATTATGAGGAAATCTATTAGTTCTACAGTATATTTTAATCTTTAATATGGTATATGGTTCAAGAAATCCATATCATATGGTTTCTTTTAAAATGAAATAACAAGTCGAAGCGGAGGATGAATTTTGCTTGAACAACCATGACATTCTTGTATGTTATTTTCTAAGCTGATATGAAAGATAAACTTAAATGTTGTTGTGGCGTTTCATTGAAGTATGCCTCTTATTAATCCGAAAATAATGGATCACTCCTAACACTGGTATAATTAAAAAAGTATTTTCTTCCTTTCTACGCTGCAGACCACTCTCTGGTATTCTCATTTGAAAAGCATATTTGTATCATTCAGGTAAATGAAGACATTTGTTTTGTATTCATATATAATAAAAGAGGGCTTACAATTAACCACAGTGAGTTTTAATTGAATTCAAATGTCCTCGCTCCTATTGTTATGGTAAATCAACAGTCTTTTATTTGTCTCATTCATATAACTATACTATGGACTAGATACAGCAAAGCTAAACACTATTATTTTTAGTAATATAATTCAACTTGCTAGTATTTTTGTCAATATATTTAGCTTTTTGCTAATTTTAATAACTATTTACTAATAATTGTATTAAATTTACTAATGGTGCTAATCCAGTCTTTTATCGTTTTTACAGATGTTTTCTTCTTCTTTCTTTGGAAAAAGGTTCTAAATCCAGTATTTTTGTAGAGTGTTTAAACTATTATCCCTTATATAAAAATGGCTAAAATTAAAGTTGCAATTAATGGCTTTGGTCGTATTGGTCGTCTAGCGTACCGTCAAATCTACAACATGCCTGGTATTGACGTTGTTGCTATCAATGACTTAACTAGTCCCTCTACTCTAGCACACTTGTTGAAATATGACAGTGCTCAAGGTAGATTCAACCAAGAAGTTACTTCTACAGAAAATAGCATTATCGTTAACGGTGAGGAAGTAAAAATCTATGCTCAACGTAACCCAGCTGATATCCCTTGGGGAGAGCATGATGTAGATGTAGTTTTAGAATGTACTGGTTTCTTCACAGACAAAGACAAAGCTGCTGCTCACTTACAAGCAGGTGCAAAAAGAGTTATCATCTCTGCTCCTGCTACTGGAGATTTGAAAACAATCGTATTCAACGTTAACCATTTGACATTAGATGGAACGGAGGATGTTATTAGTGCTGCAAGTTGTACAACCAACTGTCTTGCTCCTATGGCAAAAGCGTTAAACGATAACTTCGGTATCTCAATGGGTACAATGACTACAGTTCACGCTTATACTAACGACCAAAATACTTTAGATGCTCCACATCCAAAAGGAGATTTACGT
The DNA here is from genome assembly GCF_030056595.1 of Flectobacillus roseus. NCBI lineage: Bacteria > Pseudomonadati > Bacteroidota > Cytophagia > Cytophagales > Flectobacillaceae > Flectobacillus > Flectobacillus roseus. The sequence continues at coordinate 28,873 of NZ_JASHIF010000003.1, read as the reverse complement.
CGTGCTAGAGCTGCTGCTGCTAACATTATCCCAAATAGCACAGGTGCTGCAAAAGCGATCGGTTTAGTATTACCAGAATTGAAAGGTAAATTAGATGGTGGTGCTCAACGTGTTCCTACAATCACAGGTAGTTTAACTGAATTGGTTACTATCTTAGATAAAAAAGTAACTGTTGAAGAAGTTAATGCTGCTGCTAAAGCTGCTGCAAACGAATCATTTGGCTATACTGAGGATGAAATCGTTTCTAGCGATATCATCGGAATTAGCTTTGGTAGCTTATTCGATGCTACTCAAACTAAAGTTATCACTGTTGGTGACCAACAATTAGTGAAAACAGTTAGCTGGTATGACAACGAAATGAGTTATGTAAGCCAATTGGTAAGAACTGTTAAATATTTCGCTGAATTAATCAGTAAATAATTCAACATATTGAAAGGAAAGGAGGCCTAGGTCTCCTTTTTTTTTTGCTTTATTGGTATTTGACAATAAAATCTAACCTTTTGATTCTCAAAACACCTCCTGAGAATCGAGTAAAAAGACCCGCACTAAAACAAGATAAAATACAAAACCCTAGGAACACAAAAAAAGTCCCCACCAATGCAAGGACTTTTTCTACTTTTGTAATTATTTAGGAATTATGCTTAAACTTAGCCAACAAGTAATTGATATTATATCCTTTTTCGGTGAATATCTGCTCAAATCTGGTCTTAATTCCATAGTGACGAGCATTTAGTTCAGAATTGTATAAATCTTTCGTATAAGCCAATTCTTCGACGCCAAACTCTGGGAGAACCTCCAGTGTATAATCAAACAATAGCTCACTATCCGTTTTCAAATGCAATAATCCATCGTTTTGTAAGATTTCTTTATATAATTCTAGAAATCTTGGATTTGTTAAACGTCGCTTTATCCCACTTTTTAACGGTTGAGGATCAGGAAAAGTAATCCATATTTCTGAAATTTCATCTTTTTCAAAGAACTCCAAGAGTTGATGGATTTTAGTTCTAAGAAATGCTACATTTAAAAGACTATTTTCATTAGCAAATTTAGCACCAACAGCAATTCTATCACCTTTGATATCTACACCAATAAAATTCTTTTCTGGAAAAATTTGAGCTAAGCCAACAGTATACTCCCCTTTCCCACAACCAAGCTCTAAAACGATTGGTTGTTTTTTTTCGAACATAATTTCGTTCCACTGACCCTTAATTGTTTCATAAAGTGGTTTTCCTGACTCTAAAACGTTAGAAAGCGCTTTACTAAGCGCAAACCTGTCTGATTTCTTTCTTGACACAGTAAAAATTTGTTATTGAAAATTGATTAAAACTATCTGATAAATAAGAATTTACCTTTAAAATACCTAAAATTAAGTCGCTTGAGAATTAAATGAAAAATATTGGCTGTACCTGTTTCCAATACATTTAATTCTCAGAACCTTCGTTTTGGCCTAAAATATAGAGTTGAAGGAAACATTTCAGATTTGGGATTTATGATTTCGAAAAGAAAGAAACATACCTGTAATTTTTACAAATTCTAAAAGCTAACACTTCCCAAATCAAACATCCTGAATAAAGAGTTTTAAAATACTACATTCATTAATGCGTTACTTCTATAGTTGATGAATTCCTGCTACAACAAAGGTACTCCCTCCTACATATACAAAATCATCTTCATTGGCATGCTGAACGACCCAATCAATTGCCTCATTGACGTCATTGATTACTGACCCCTCCAGTTGGAAGTCTTTGGCCAACTTTTGTAAATCTCTTGCATCTAGTGCTCGAGGAACATCGGCTTGACAAAATACATATTTGGCAGACTTAGGTAGGATGTTCAGAATTCCTTGGATATCCTTATCGCTCACAAATCCTAATACCATCCACAATTGTTGATATTTGTATTTCCCTAGAGTCTCCAAATTTTCTAAAATTCCAGCAAGGTTGTGTCCAGTGTCACAGACGACCGTTGGCTTTTCTTGAAGCAATTGCCATCTACCTTTCAGACCTGTGTTCGTCACAACTTGAGATACTCCCCTTTCCAACGCATTTTTAGAGATAGTAAAACCTCTCGAATTGAGAATATCTATAGCGTTGATAATACCTTTTAGATTATCTATTTGATATTTACCAGTAAGCTGCGATTGTAATTTGATTACTTCTTTATTTTGAATATCAAAGTACTCTATTTTTACACAATTTTCACATACTGAATATTCATTCAATTTGTATCGATCTGATGCAAAGGATATTAACGAAGAAGTAGAGTTAGCCTTATTTTGAAATACTGTATCCGCTTCAGGCTGTCTTTGGGAGATAACAACTGGAATTTCTGGCTTTATGATACCTGCTTTTTCTGTTGCAATAGCTTCAATTGTATTTCCTAAGATGTCTGTATGATCAAAGCTGATATTTGTAATCAATGAAAGCTCAGGTGTGATTACATTTGTTGAATCCAAACGTCCTCCCAAACCTACCTCTATGATAGCAATATCTACGTTTTGAGAGGCAAAATATTCAAAAGCCAACCCAACAGTACATTCGAAAAATGAAGGCCTTAAATCTAATATAAACGACTTATTCCTTTCAACGTAGTCTACAACCTCCTGTTCTGGAATGGGCTGACCATTAATCCTGATTCGCTCGGTAAATGATTTTAGATGTGGCGAAGTGTAAAGACCTGTTTTGTATCCTGCTTCTTGTAAAATTGATGCCAAAAAATGAGAAGAACTTCCTTTTCCATTGGTACCCCCTACATGGATGCTTTTGAATTTTTGTTGAGGATTTCCCAAATACTCACAAATGGCTAAGGTATTTTTTAAGTCCGCTTTGTAGGCTTTTTTACCTTCTCTGTGAAAAACTGGCAATAATTGATAGAGATAGTCAATTGTTTCTTGATAATTCATAATACAAAAAAATAAAGTAGTGCGTTACCGCACTACTTTGATGAAATTCTAAAAGTTATGGTTCCTACCGATATATCAGGTCTTTCTCCTGCGGAAGTCGGACGGAAGGTTAATTTTTGTACGGCTCTTTTATATTTCTGTGTAACTGATGGACTTAAGCTTGATTCGATTGTTTCTACTACTTGTACAACTCCATCTGAATCTACTTTCAGTCTAAATTTAACAATTCCTGTTTCATCTGAGTCATCATTTACTTCTGGCCTACTGTTCCAAGTCCAACCAGCTAGGCTAATAGCTGTACCTGATCCATTTCCACCATTTCCGCCATTGCCACTTCCTGGAGGTACAGGATTATAAGTTCCTCCTTTTACTGTATTTCCGTTTGGCTGACCTTTGTTTCCTACACCTTTTCCATCTCCATCAGAACCACCACCCGTTCTAGGGTCTGTTCCAGAGGTTCCATTTCCACCTGTTCTCACAGGAATGATTGCTCCTTTAATCACTTGCTGTTCAACTGGTTTAGCAGGAGTGGGTTTGGTAACCGGTACGTTGGCTTTCGGATTCTCTTTTGCCTTCTCTACCTTTTTAGTTACTTCTGGCACCTTCACTGGACTAGGTCGGGTACTTTTAATGACTTCTGGTTCTGGGCTTGGTTTGGCTTTAACAGGTTTTACCTTTTCTACAATCGGAGTCGGCTCTTTCTTGGGTAAAGGCTTCACTTCAGCAGGTTTTGAATCGTATTCGTTTTTTGCCTTATTCCCATGGTTTTTGGTATAAACAGAACCACTACCATCTTTGTCTGTTCCAAAATTGACGATAAATCCGCCACCCCCAATTTTTTCCACTTTTTTATTTTCCTCTGCATTCCAAACTGTCACATACCATAACATTATGAATAGTAGTATGTTGATAGCACTGGTAACAATAAAGGCAAATTGCCGATTTTGTTTTTCTTCTTGTTCTAGATTGTAGGTAGACATTCGTTAGCGCTATTATTTTTTTGAAGACTTAAATATCCAAGCAGAAGCTCTTAGTTTCGACTTGATTGTTGCCGACTCTGTATATGCTTCATTTTCATTATTATACGAATTGGCAGATACTTTAATCAACTTTCCTTTTCTTTCTGGTTCAATCACAGAGGCATTCGAAAATCCTTTTGATTGAAGTTCTTTTACAAATTTTTGGGCATTGGCCTCATTGCCAAAACTACCTACAATAACGAAATAATCGCCTTTATTGGTATAAGAAGGGCTATTTTCTTTCAAAACACTAGAATCAGGTTTAACTTGAATAACTCTTGAAGAAGTATCAACCTGAGACTTCGTAACAATCACCGGGGCTGGCACTGGTTTTCTTGCCGTTATACCCACGAAAGGATTCATAGTGCTGAGACTATTTTGCTCCTCGTAAGAAAGGATTCCGATACCTAATAAAACTGCAGTAGCAACACCTGTCATAAATGGTATCAGCTTCTTTATGGTTGCAGCAGTTTTCTTTGAAGTCTTTACGACTCTTTCAGCTGCTCGGTCAGCACCTTTGAAGGCTAACAGTTTAGATTTTGACTCTATTTTTGGAGAGTCAACTTCTTGATTTCTCTTTGGATAGATATTAATCGTACTCAATCCAAAACTGTCAGAACAATAGTTTTGCTCTGCCAAAGGTGTAAATACGAGTTTATTTTCTTTGTTTAATTCAAAGAAACCGATTTTCTCTAAGTAAACTTGTTCTGAATTTCTAAGTCTAAATTTAAGAGCATCCACAAACGCCCTAATTTTTATCGTTGATTCTTCTAGTGAGATACCTTCTGACTTAGCGATAAAATGAGACAATAAGCCATCGTCATTTTTCAAAAGACTGTTGAATGCCACCCAGCGCTTGGCAGGTGAGATAAAATTCAACGAGCGGTCTAGTTTTGCACTTTGGAAGTTGGTAATAAATCCACCAAAGTCTGGAACGACCACACAATCGCGCTCGAATAAAAGCTCCTGAATATAGTGTTGAATTGTTGCCATAGAATTGTCAGAAAATAAAAAATCGTGTAATTATCTTAAAATCAATAACCTGAATTATTGAGAAAAATAATTACACGATCTTAAGAAATTGTGTTACAATTTAAAAAGAAAATGACAATCCTGCAAGGAAGTTGGCACCCTGAACAGGATAATATAAGTATCTTTGGTAATTTTTATTAAAAATATTATTAGCTGAAAGGAATACATCAAATCTTTCACTGATAAAGAAGGTGAATTTCAAGTTTAAATCAAAGATTGGGTTGAGCGTCACCTGCTGATTGGTCTGTCCATTGAGTCCTTTCAATCCTGTAAGCACATAAAAATCGGATGTTACTAGCATTTTTTCTCTAATCAGATACTGATTTGACCATGTAGCTTTGAAAGCAGGACGATGCCAAGCCTCTTTTAGGTTACCGAGATTACTATAAATGTAATAATCCATTAACAAGGATGAACGAAACAATTGTGGAATTTCATAATTGATTTGTCCTGAAAGACTTGTTACATGAACTTTTGTGGTATCGTTAGAATACAAAATTTCAAATTTTGTTGAATCTGTACGAGAATTGTTCAGCACGTAGAAATTTTTGTAGGTAGCATAACTTCCTTTCAACTCACCAGAGAGACCTCCATAGAGATTGGCTTTGACTCCTGCATATATATCAGACAGTTTTCTGGTTGGTTTAAGCGTCTGAAAACGACCTAACCATTGATTTTCCTGAAGAATTGTTGTGAGGTTATTCGCCATAACATCTCCTTCATAACCTGCGTATAGCTTGATTCCATCCATCAACTGATAATCAGCTTTTAGGACAGGGAGTACATAGGTTTCATTTTCGGTAGTTTTTTCCTTGCTATTAGCAAGCATTACCCCCAATGTCACACTAAATAATTCGTCTTTGTATTTAAAGTTAGGAACCAACTTGTACAAATTGCGGTAAGTAGTCAATGAATCCTGAGATTGTGCCAAGACCATCTGTCCATCAAAATTAGCCGAAAGTTTATCTGTCAATGGAAAAGAAGCTGACATTCCTGCATCCCAAAGTAATTCATTTGCTCCTAACTTTGTGAAAAGGTAGGATAATTTTGAACGAAAGACATAATCAATGGGTGAGGTTTTACTTGTGTTAGAAACAGTCCCATCAAAATTGAATTTATTCCATGAGTTAAAAATGGTTTCTTTATCAAATGAATATACCTTAGGTTGGTATCCATAATAATAAAAACCTTTACGTTTCCAACCTAAGGAACCCTCTAGTTTTACAGAGTTAAACTGAGTGCGACTATGCACCTTAATTTGGTTATCCGACTCGCCAGAATAGTTAGCACCTACAGGACCTAATCGATAGGCATTGTGTTTAACATAAATACCATGATAGTTTTCTTCTCCTACGGCAATACCTGCATGCCCTTCGAGGTAAGTATGACCAAAATTCCCGAAACCTGCCCTTATCACATTATTATATTTTGATAATTGGACAGGCGTGACTGGATTTACAGGCATTTGTACCTGATTGGAAATCTCTGTAATTCTTCCATTATTAGGTACTTCAGAAAACAAAAATCTCAAGGGTGGTCTCGGTACCGTATTGGGTGGGGTCACCATTTTTTCGAGTTTCCTCACTGGAGGAGGTACAATAACCTTTTTTTGTTCCTTGGTGACGTTTACTTCTGAATTATCTATTTTCCCTTCTTTTTTCTTATCTTGAGAAACACCCTGAGAGGCAAATCCAAGAAGCATTATGCTGGCCAGAGAAAGTTTTAATGATGTATGATGCATAATAAATGAAAGTCTTTGATTAAGAATAAATTTAGATTACTTGTTACTGATAGAGCGTAATTTTACACGTGCTTGTTCCACCGAATTCTCATCTGGTAGCTTATCAATGATAGAATTCAAGGTTGCTTTTGCTTGGAAATAATTCTCCATTCCAATAAAGTCATCTGCCAATAGCAAAAAGGCTTTACCCATTACTGGTAACGATACCCCTGAAAACTCATTGTTAAACTTATTCATAATCATTTCACTTGACTCTTTATATTTTTTCTGACTATAAAGCATTCTTGCTAGCATAATTTGGCACTCACCTGCGTAATCATCTTTTGCCAGAGCTACCCCTTGATTAAATGAGCTTAATGCCGAGCTGTTATCACCTATTTGTAAATATCCTTTACCCATATAGTAATAAGCCTTTGTTTTTTGTGCAACAGTAGCCTCTGGTAATAATACCATTTGTTTTGAGTAATAGATCGTGGAGTCATTTTTCGGTGTGTTGAAATATGAATCCATCAAACCTTGTATCGCAGTTTGATTATCCTTACGATCTGTTGACATTCTTAAAACACCGCGATAGTTAGTGATCGCTCTTGAATAGTTATTATTTTCAAGCTCTAATTGCGCTGCCTTAGAATAAGCTTTCGAAATAGCTTTATATTTATTATCTGCAATCACAATATAGTAATTGCGGAGAGCATCCATTTTATTTTTTTGCTTAAAATAAGATTCTGCAATTAAGAATTTTGCTTCTGGAGTATCTGGTGAATCTGGATAGTTACGAACATATTCTCCCAATGCTATTAGGGCGTTATCGTAAGCATCGTCGTAATACAGTCCTTTGGCTTTTTCAAATTCTTTTTCTCTCAAACTCGTATCATTTGGATTTGCCTTGGCGTACAAAGCTTTAATCTCAATGTATTCTGGAGAGCTAGGATCCATCAACTCATTCAAACCTGCCATCGCTTGTGAAGCATAATTAGAATCATTGATATAGTTTCTTAACAAATACTTATAATCGGAAATGGCACTTTGGGTTCTACCTATATTTTGGAAAGCCGTTCCTCTACGCATAATCGCATAAGGAACCAAGGCACTTTGAGGACGTTCTAAAATTAATCTTGAATAATAGGCAATTGCTTTTTCACTACGTTCTGCAGACATTTCATTATCTCCTAAATCTCGCAAAGCAGTTTCAACGTATTTCGATTGAGGGAATATACGAACCACCTCCTCTAGGGTAGTTTTGCCATTCGGATCATTTAAAATATTTTGAATAGTTCCTTTTTGGTACAATGCATAGTCCTTATTAGTTTTAACAGTCTGATAAGCCTTATCATACGCTTTGAGCGCCTGAGCATACTGACCCTGAGCTACATAAGAATCAGCAATACGTAAAAGTGCATCATCAACATTGCCATCGGTTCCTCCTCGTTGGTAATATTCATTGAAATAGGCATTCGCCTCCGCAGGATTGGTCGACAAATAAATATATCCTAGGCTGTAACGACTTTTTTGTTGATATTCTGGTAAGGTTGGAACATCTTTATCTGTGGCTGCAATTACTTTTTTGTACAAATCAATCGCAGCTGCATTTTGGTTCAGACCAACCAATGACTCCCCTTTCCAGTACATAGCACTGTATTTTAAATCACGAGACTCAGGGGTACTCAATGACTTATCGAAAAAGGTGAGTGCCTCCGCGTAGCCATCTTCGTTATATTTTTTAACCGCTTGATTAAAGGCAATTCGCTGATATACAGCATTTACCCTTGGTGTTCTTCTACGCAATTTTTCCACAAAATTAAGTGCTGCCAATAAATTATTGGAAGATAGGTACGCCTCACAAAGAAGTTCATTGGCTTCATCTTCAAATTTTGAGCCTGGATACTGAGCAATAAACCCTTCAAGCGCTCTCACAGATTCACTCGAACGACCCAAGTCCAAAAGTACTTTCCCAACATTAAAAGTTGACTCCTCTTGAACAGGCTTATTAAATGACAATTTACTTGCTTGGTCAAAAGCACCTAATGCTCCAGTAAGATTATTGACTCTTTGATAACAAATCCCTAAAACGAAAGAAGCATTTTGTCCCAAGGTATCTTTGGGTAAAGCAACATTTTTAAGTTGATCTGTTGCAGCGGAGAATTGATTAGTTTTATAAAGACTATATCCATAACGGTACGCCACAACTGGCATCATACCTTGTGATTTATAGTTTTTGTAAACGCCATAATACGTTGCGGCTTTTTCGTAATTTCCTTTATTGAAATATACCTCCGCTGTTAGCAAGGCAATATCATCGAGCTTACGTCCTTTTTCACGAAGTACTCTTTCTGTATAATCGAGCATTTCGTTATACTTGCCTTGGCGATAATAGGCATTAGCAATCCATCCGGGGATTTCGGCTTTATACTGAGTAGAGTTTTCAATAATTTTAAAACTGCTGATAGCCTCCTCATAATTCTTATTCTGAAATTGAATAGCTCCTGCGTAGTACGCCGATGGAGGCCCATAAGCTTGGTTCTGACTATCACGAAGACGAGTAAATACCGTTAGGGCTTGTGCATACGACTGTGTTTGGTAATAAGCAATCCCTAAATGATACTGAGATTCCTCATCAGTTTTGGCAGTTTTACTTAAATAGTCTATGGCCTTACCATATTCGCCGTTATCAAAGAAATAATTTCCAATTTCTCTGAAAAGGTTACTTGCCACAGGATGTTCGGGGTATTCACGAACAAATCGGTCGGCAAGGAGCTCGGTATCAGCACGATCTAGGTATAAGCTACACATCACGATGAAATACTTCGCCCAAGCCTGATTAGGGTCATTTTTGTCTAAGAAGTTTCGGTGCTCAGAGAGATAGAGTTCAAATTCGGCACGAGCCGCTTCAAAGCTTTTGGATTCATAATACTCTTGTCCGTTTCTAAAATGAATATTGGCTTCATTATAGTTAAGCGTACTCTGCGCAAAAATTTCATAACCAGAAATAGTACATGTAGCCGCAACGGATAAAAATACAATCGAAGGTAATTTTTTCATTAGATATGTTTTTTATTGGGTATCTATGTTTGATTGGGATAATAGATTAGCCAAATTTTACTTGTTTCAAAGGCGAGGCTTTGTTAGTTTCACGTTTTAAAAACGCAAAATTCATACGTTAAATTATGAAAAAAATCTCAATTTTCGCTATCTGTTTACTGTTTAGCGTAATTTCATCAGCTCAAACTAATAAGCTACAATCCAAGATTGCCTATGCGCTTTCTATGGAAAAACCTCAGTCTCACTACTTTGATGTTGTGATGAAATTGAAGTCTCTCGACGCCAAGATGAAACAGCAAGGTTTCGTCGATGTAAAAATGGCAGTCTGGACCCCAGGTTCTTACCTTGTACGTGAATACGCCAAAAATGTAGAATCAGTCACTGCTTCCTCGGCCAATGGTCCTTTGTCTTTAGACAAAATCAACAAAAATACTTGGCGTATCAAAGTGAATGCCTCCACTCAGGAAGTAACGCTAAAATACAAAGTTTATGCTTATGAACTGTCCGTTCGTACCTCGTTTTTGGATGATTCTCATGGCTATCTTAATCCGGCAAGTGTATTCATGTATGTGAATGAATGGAAAGCTCTTCCTTCAACTTTAGAAATTACGCCTTACAAAGACTGGTCAACTATTTCGACTGGCATGAAAGAAATTTCTAAAAATACCTTCTTGGCAGATAACCTCGACATTCTGATAGACTCTCCTATCGAGATAGGTAATCAAAAAGTTTTAAACTTTGATTTAGCAGGTGTTCCTCACAAAATTGCCATGTATGGCGAGGCAAAGTATGATGCTGAAAAAGTAACTAACGACATTAAACGTGTTTGCGAAGCGGCTAAAAGTGTGGTAACCGAACACCCTTGTAAGGACTATACTTTTTTGATTCATAACCTTGCTGCTGGAGGTGGTGGTTTAGAACACCTTAATTCTACTACTTGCCAAACTTCACGTGGTGTGTATGAAAATGAAAAATCATACAAAGGATTTTTAAGTCTTATCGCTCACGAGTATTTCCACCTTTGGAATGTAAAGCGTATTCGTCCAAAAGCATTAGGACCTTTCGACTATGAAAACGAAAACTACACGCACATGTTGTGGTACTCTGAAGGAGGTACAAGTTTTTATGAAAATTATATCCTCCGCCGTGCAGGTATTTTCTCTCCTGAAGAATATATCAAATCGTATATGGACGATGTGAATACCATCGAAAACCAACCGGGTAATGCTATTCAATCAGCAGCTGAATCTAGCTGGGATGCGTGGATTAAATATTATCGTCCAAACGAAAACTCTCGTAATAGCACGGTATCTTACTATGACAAAGGTGCCGTACTAGGAGGTATTTTGAACCTAGCAATCTTGTCTTCGACAAAAGGCGAAAAGAACCTCGATGATTTAATGCGTTATCTTTATCAGAACTACTACAAAAAACTAGGTCGTGGTTTTACCGATGAAGAATTCATGAAAGCTACTGATATTGTTGCTGGAAAAGATATGTCCTCTTTCTTCAAAAATTATATCTTCGGGACGGAGTCTATTCCATATAATGTATATTTAGCGCCTGTAGGTTTGAAAATCGTAGATACCAATGCTGATAATACAAATGCATTCCTTGGTGCTGACTTAAGAGCTGGCAAGATTTCTTCAGTAAGAAGAGACTCTCCTGCTTACAATTATGGATTGAATGTCAACGATGAGATTTTGAGCATCGATGGTCAAAAAGTTGATGATCTGACAAAAGTAATTGCTTCTAAAAAAATTGGTGATGTAATCGAGGTAAAAGTAAAAAGAGATGGTTTAGAAAAAACGTACTCAGTAACACTTGCTAAAAACCCTATTAAATCTTATAAGCTGGAACCAATAGCTGATCAAACAGAACAGCAAAAAGCACTTTACAAAAAATGGATGTTTATCCAATAAGTCATTCATAAAAAAAGCCCTGAGTATTCAGGGCTTTTTTGTTAGTAGGGATTCAAAGCATTATGCAAATCGCCATACATATCTTCAAAGCGTTTGACCACTTTATCTACAAATTCTTCTGTAAACAATTCTCTTACTTCTGATTCTCCCGAAACTTCCGTTTCTGAAATTTTAAAAGTTTGTTCTAAATCAGCCGTTTCAAATTTTACAAAATACTTGTTATTCCATTTGTATAGGGAAACCTTACATTTGGCATTAGGAATTTCTCCGATAAAGTACATGACTAAGCTTCTTCTTCAACGATAGTGATACTGATGATTTTATCTCCCTGACGAATTTGATCAATTACGTCCAAACCTTCTACTACTTTACCAAAACATGTATGTCTACGGTCAAGGTGTGCAGTATTGTTACGGCTATGACAAATAAAGAACTGAGAACCTCCAGTATTTGGTCCACGGTGTGCCATTGACAAAACACCACGATCATGATATTGGTTATTTCCTGTCAATTCGCATGGGATTGTATAACCAGGACCACCAGCACCAGTTCCAGTTGGGTCACCACCTTGGATTACGAAGTCTGGAAGTACACGGTGGAAAGTTACGCCATCATAAAATCCTTTTTTCGATAAATCAACAAAGTTTTTTACGTGGATTGGAGCATCCTCCTCGAAAAACGTTATAACCATTAGACCTTTTTCGGTCAACATTTCAGCTTTTAACATACTATAATCAATTGTTAATGGATGAGAAAACAGCAATTGTTTTTTGCAAAGTTAAGGCATCTCTTCCATTTCTTTAAACATTTTACTCATTTGTTTCTTCTCAGAGGATTTCTTCACATTCGTCGGTCTTTCAAGCAAAATACTGTAATTTTGAGTAAATGTACATTAATGCATAAATCTCAAATTCAATGAAAGGTAGAAAGCTATTCCCAATCATCATGGCTGCAGCTATGTTGTGTCTTGGGTCTTGTGGAACTGATAAAAATGAAGAAGCTATCAAGTTCTTCAAGCGTGGTAATTTCAAACTAAAAGAACAAGAATATAACGAGGCCATTCATTGGTATGGTGAAGCGCTGAATAAGAAACCAGATTTTGCTGATATTTATAACAATAGAGGCTTGGCCTACCAAAAAAGTGATAAGCCTGAGAAAGCGCTAGAGGATTTTAATAAGGCCATAGCTGTGGATAGTAAATTCTGGGAGGCTTACTATAATCGAGCAGAATTGCTATTTAACCTAGGCAATTATCAGGAGGCTATCCAAGACCTCAACAAGATCGGAAAGGTATACAAAGATTCAAGTTTTTACTATGTTACGCTAGGAAACATCAAAACTCAAACGCAAGATTATTCGGGGGCTACTGCTGCTTATGAACGAGCTTTGGTACTTGACCCTAAAAATGCCGAAGCCTATACCAATCACGGGTATTTGTACTTTGAACAAAACAATTATCCTTTGGCAAAAAAGGATTTCGAAAAGGCATTAAGTATTAATCCCAAACAGCACTTTGCTCTAAACAACCTAGCTTTTATTTTGAGTGAAGAAGGAAAATATAAAGAGGCTTTACCTTTGGTAGAAAAAGCGATATTTCTCAAACCTGCTCAAGCTTACTATCTCAACAATAAAGGATATATCTTACTACAACTAGGGAAGTTAGATGAAGCAAAGGAAACTATCGATCACTCCTTAAGAATAGAATCTGAAAATGCGTTCGCTATTCGTAACTTAGGTTTATATTTCCAGAAAAAAGGAGATACCCAAAATGCCAAAGAGTATTTTGAAAAGGCTAAAAAACTTAACCCTAATATTTCAATTCAATAATCAAAAAATCCCTAGTGACAAAAATGTTGCTAGGGATTTTTTGATTATTGAAAAATTCAGAAAAGGCTTCAGTAATAGGTCATTTTCTTACTTTGCTAACTAATTTGTTTTCTCAAGTCCATTTTATACTTAAATCTGAGCAATATTAGAATAGTACAAAAACAAAAAGTATTATGTCGGCATTTTCTTTACTAAGCATTAAAATAATACAAATTTTACATTTCCTAAAAATTTATTAAACTTCAATATTCGGCATTATATTACTCAAAAAACAGCCTTTTTGCCATTTTTATGCCTAAACAAAAGCCCTGAGAATCGCATATTTGAGCTTGTTCTAGGTATAATTACAGCTCGTTCGATTCTCAGGGCTTATGTATTTTAGGCTTCAGAAGGCTTTAAACTATAAAGTTAGTTTTGAATTTCTTAAAGAACGCTGTATTCTCTACTGAGTTAGTATGGATTTCAAAAAGTCTGGCACGATTCGAATTTTGTGGAATTGTAGTCAGGATATTTTTAAATTGCTCAAAATTCGTAGCTGATAAATATTCCATGTTGGATTCTTCGGCAGTTAGCTTTGCTGTCATTTTTTGAGCAGTTTCAAAAAATGGTTCAAGCTCTGGTTGCTGACTCGGACCATCAATCATTCGGAAAATTCCTCCCCCACTATTGTTCTCTAAAATAATGGTGAGATTCGATGGCAAGAAATTATTCCAAAGCGCATTACGGTCATAGAAAAAAGCCACATCACCAACTAAGAGATATACTTGAGCATCTGTCGCCAAAGCTGCCCCAACGGCTGTACTCACACAACCATCGATTCCACTCGTTCCTCTATTCGCGAAAACTTCTACCTCGTTGATATTGGGTAAGTGCAGGTAATTTGCATATCTCACTGCCATCGAGTTGGCAAGATGTAATTGCGATCCAGCAGGAATATTTTCCATCACTTTATAATACGTCGAGAATTCATTCCATGTGTCGCTATCGCGCAAAACTTGATGAATATATCTCGAAGACTTTCTTTCGAGATTAAACCATTGTTCTTGGTAGGCAAAGGACTTTTCTTCATCTCCCATTTTATAAGCTCTCATATCTAAGCTTTCAAACAGTTCTTTGAAAAAGTCTTCAGGCGCAATTGACACTATATCAGTTAGACTTTGATAAGTGTCTATCACATGCGTAGAGCTTTGTACATGCCAATGGGCTTCAGGTTTATGTTTTCTAATAAATTGTTTCAATGATTTTGAAATCACAGATTTACCAAAAGTTATCAAAAGCTCTGGAGCATAGCTCTCGTCTATCTGTCCTAAGTACAAATCATGATTTGCAATGAAATCGCCTTTTGTATTGGCAATCAAATCTCCAACGACCACAAATCCAAACTCCTCTTGTAAACCTTGTAAAGCTTGGTTAACCTCAGGGTTAATAGCATCTTGTCCAGCAATAACCATCACCTTCGAATAATCTTCAATTTGAGAAAGTAACTCTTCCCAAGTCTCTTGACTCAAGCTAGCCTTTGCCGAATGCTGGCGAATATTTCTTGGACGTTCGAATACAACCTGTTCTTCAGCTGAAGGATAAAATGGCTCGCGCAATGGAATATTTATATGCACTGGTCCTTTCGGAAAAGTATTGGCCGTATTGATAGCCTCATTCATCACACGTTCGATATGCCAACGAGCATCAGAGTGCGAATAATCTGCTCCTACCTGATAGGAAGCCTTTACATGTTTTCCGTAAATATTTTCCTGATAAATGGTCTGTCCATCATGTTGATGTATCCATTCGGTCGGTCTATCTGCCGTCAGTATAATTAAAGGTATTTCTTGAAAAAAGGCTTCAGCCACCGCAGGTGCATAATTGTATGCGGCCGATCCTGATGTACAACAAATGGCCACAGGTTTATTTTTCACTTGCGCCATTCCCATGGCGATAAATGCAGCCGAACGTTCATCTGATACCGATAAGGCATTTATCTGCGGATGTCTTGCCAAGGCAATAGTCAAGGGTGCATTGCGGGAACCTGGGGAAATTATCGCATCAGTCACATTTTTGGTAACCAGTATTTCCGCTATATTAATAATGGGTTGTAAAATTGCCATATATGGTTTTGGTTCTCTTGTTTTGTTTTTCTATTTTGATGGGTTACATATTAGAATTATTAGTCCATATAAGCTTTCCATCAAAATCTAATTTATATTTTGTTTGCTCGAAATCTGTTAGTAAAATCCCATCAGGTAAAATAGATATTGCTTTTTCTTGGGTAAGCGACACAAAAATATCTTTTCCACTAAAACTCCATTTTATGTTTCCTTCTAGATTAACTAGGGTTATATTCAATTCACCGTGAATGAGATAATCCTCTTGGCATTGAAAAATTTGAAAACAAGTTATGTCATCTAACTTCATATTCCATACTAATTCTAAACTCGGTAGAGACAGACAAAATACGGAGTCTCCACAGCAAATCAATATATTTTCCGATGCAATTATATACGAATATTGAGTGATTGCTGTTGCACCACCTATCCCTATAATAATACAACTATCAACTAGCTCTTTATGTTGATAAATTTTAATTCCGATTTTACTTGATGATACTTGACTTCCATCCCTGTTACTATATTGTTTTGTATAAGAAAACATATTATCGACTGAATCAACCCTATAAATTGGCTCATCAAGAAGTTCAAGCATTAAATCAGAAATTTCAAATCTTATCATTTTATATCTTCTTCACTTTTATACTCAAAGCATGCATCGTGGTTGTTATTAGGAGAAAAAGACAGGACTATAATATTTGTATTAATACCTCTTCTGTTTTTGTATCAAAAATCAGTATTCCCTCATCAGTACTATTTAATTGTGCCGCTAAAACTCCATCATTTCTCCAGATAGCACTTTGTCCATCACTTTCAAAATTATCGCAAAATCCTAAATAGTTCGACAAAAGCACTGGCATTGAAAATTTCTTTGCCATTGCTGAATAATGCGTCGTTGCCTTATTAATGCCAATCTGTGATTTAGCAACGCTGGCTACATAAATTTCAGCACCAAGCTCAACGCCTGACTCAAAATGAGAGAGTAATAAACTTTCATAACAAATAGCTGGGACAATCTTTTCACCATTAACAGTAATAGTAACTTGATCTTCTCCTTTTATGAAATAAGAATATTCATCTGAATGTAAATGTTGCTTCGAATATGCTTTTCTGGGTCGGTTAGGTTGAAAAATAAACAAGCTTATTTTCATTCCATTACTCACCTTCTCAGGCATTCCAATACCAATCGTAATATTATTGTGGTCACTAATTTCTTGAAAGACATCAAATTGTTTATCCTCCAAATGAGATGCTAATGCTAGAGCAAGCTTAGGCTCATAACTGGTGATTTGATTGATAGTTCAGGAAAAAATATGGCGTCAGCTTTATGCGAAATAGCTAGATGAATTAGTTGTTGGTGCTTTATAATATTTGAATATGTATTACCCTTATATGGTCGTAATTGGGCTACAGCTATTTTCATAATTATATCAATGACTTCCTTTTGTTAACACTCTCACATTACTATTCTACTGTGTACTTTTTCTTTAGTATTTCCCATAAACAAAAAGAGCCTCATAAATGAGGCTCTGAAAAGGCATTGTAAGCAATTAGCCCAAATAAGTTTTGAGCGCTTTGCTTCTTGATGTATGTCTTAATCTACGAATTGCTTTCTCTTTGATTTGACGTACACGTTCGCGAGTTAGGTTAAACTTCTCACCGATTTCTTCCAAAGTCATCGCATGCTCACCATTCAAACCAAAGTAAAGCGTCACTACGTCTGCTTCACGTTGAGTTAATGTTGATAAAGCACGTTGTACTTCACGACGAAGTGAGTCGTTAATCAAGCCGCTATCTGGTTTGTCTTCGCCATCATTTTCCAAAACGTCTAACAAAGAGTTTTCTTCTCCTTGAACGAATGGTGCGTCCATAGACACATGGCGACCAGAGATTTTCAAAGTGTCTACAACCTCTCCAGTAGTGATTTCGAGTACTTCAGCTAGTTCTTCTGGTGTTGGCTCACGTTCAAACTTTTGCTCCAACTCAGAGAACGTCTTTGAAATTTTGTTCAAAGAGCCCACACGGTTGAGTGGCAAACGCACGATACGTGATTGCTCTGCCAAAGCTTGAAGAATTGACTGACGAATCCACCATACCGCATAAGAAATAAACTTAAATCCACGAGTCTCATCAAATCTTTGAGCTGCTTTAATCAAACCAAGGTTACCTTCATTGATAAGGTCACCTAAGCTTAAGCCTTGGTTTTGATATTGCTTAGCAACAGACACCACAAAACGAAGGTTCGCTTTGGTCAATCTTTCCAAGGAAAGTTGATCTCCTTCACGAATCTTCTGAGCTAAAATAACCTCCTCCTCTGGCGTTAGCAAATCTACCTTGCCAATTTCTTGCAAATACTTATCGAGTGATTGTGATTCTCGGTTGGTGATCTGCTTACTAATTTTTAGCTGTCTCATATTAGTTACTACCTCTTAAAGTTCTTAGTAGGTTAACAATTAGGAATAAAGAGTTTTTTGAGGAGAATATACAAAAACAAGTTGTTACAATATTCTTTAGCTCAAATAGCACTTCCTGAAAAGTATATACCAAACAGTTATATAAGTGAAGAATATAACTGTTTGGTAGGAAACAAATTTAACAATATAGTTTAATTCGTTATAAAAATAACGTAAATAACCTCAAGTTCGTTCTATTTCTTCTCAGGCTTTGGCAACAAAACTTTTCTTGACAAACGGTATTTACCTGTTTTCTTATCAACTTCAATCAACTTCACTTTTACTTGCTCTCCGATTTCAAGTACACCGTCCATTGTTTCAAGACGTTCCCATTTGATTTCAGAGATATGTAAAAGACCGTCTTTACCTGGCAAGAATTCAACGAATGCACCGAATGGCATGATTGATTTAACAACGCCATCGTATACTTCACCTTCTTCAGGAATTGTTACAATTCCTTTAACCATTTTAACGGCGATATCCATCGCTGCTTTGTTCGCAGAGAAGATTGATACATAACCGCCATCTTCTTTTTCCTCGATAGTTACTGTCGCACCAGATTGTTTTTGAATATCTTGAACAACTTTACCACCTGGCCCGATTACCGCACCAATTTGCTCTTTCAAGATTCTGATTACAGTAGCTCTTGGAGTTTGTGGTTTGTAGTCGCTACGAGGCTCAGCAATAGTCTCTTGCATTTTACTCAAAATGTGTAAACGACCTTGTTTTGCTTGTTCCAAAGCTTCTGTCAATACTTCGTAAGACAAACCGTCAACTTTAATATCCATCTGACAAGCAGTGATACCTTCGGTTGTACCTGTTACTTTGAAGTCCATATCACCTAAGTGATCTTCGTCACCCAAAATATCAGAAAGTACTGCATACTTACCTGTTTTAGGATCTGAGATTAGGCCCATCGCAATACCAGAAACTGGCGCTTTGATAGGTACACCCGCATCCATCAACGCAAGCGTTCCTGCACATACAGTCGCCATTGATGATGAACCATTAGATTCTAAGATATCTGATACGATACGAATTGTATATGGATTTTTAGCATCTGGAGGCAATACTTTTTTCAAAGCACGCATCGCTAAGTTTCCGTGTCCTACTTCACGACGACCAGGAGCACGGTTTGGTTTTACCTCACCTGTTGAATATCCTGGGAAGTTGTAGTGCAACAAGAAACGGTTGTATCCTGATACCATTGCTTGGTCTACAATTTGCTCATCTAATTTTGTTCCAAGAGTAACCGTCGTAAGTGATTGAGTTTCTCCTCTTGTAAAAACAGCTGAACCGTGTGGAGTTGGCAAATAATCAACCTCACTTGTAATAGTACGAATTTCGTCAAGTTTACGACCGTCCAAACGATAACGTTCGATTAACACTAATTGACGAGCCGCTTCCTTCTCGATATCGTGGAAATACCATTTCGCCAAGCTTTTGTTTACGGTAGAATCCTCTGGTAATGAAGCGAAGTATTCGTCTTCGATAGCTTTAAAAGAATCTCTACGTCCTTTTTTACTCGGATTTGCTAATTTTGCAACCTCATAATAGCGATCGAAATAAGTATCCCATAAATATTTTCTTAACTCTTCGTCGTGATTTTCATGTTTGTACTCACGTTTTTGAGTTTTTCCAACTTCTGCTTCAAGTTCTTTCAAGGCAACGCACTGGTGTTGAATAGCTGCATGAGCCAAACGAAGCGCTTCAAGCATTTCTTGCTCAGAAACTTCATTTGCTTCACCTTCAACCATCAAAATATCATTGGCATTAGCTGCTACGATAAGCTCTAACTCTGCATCCTTCAAGATTGAAGTTTCAGGGTTAACGATATACTCACCGTTAATTTTAGCAACACGAACTTCAGAGATAGGACCGTTGAAAGGAATATCTGAAACTGCCAAAGCTGCTGCTGCTGCAAGACCAACATAAGCATCTGGTAACACTTCAGCATCAGCAGAGATCAAGTTAATCATAACTTGTGTATCTGCATGAAAATCAGAAGGGAAAGTAGGACGTAAAGCTCTGTCTACTAATCTACTTACCAATACTTCATAATCTGACAACTTTGATTCTCTTCTCAAGAAACCTCCAGGGATTTTACCAGCAGAAGCAAACTTCTCTTGGTAATCTACTGAAAGAGGTAAAAAATCAACACCGTCCTTTGGTGTTTGGTTAGCAACAACCGTTGCCAAAAGCATCATATTTCCGCTTCTCACTACAACAGCCCCATCGGCTTGCTTCGCGAGTTTGCCTGTTTCAATGGTAATTTCTTTACCATCAGGCATTGTGATTTTTTTCGTAATTACGTTAAACGCCATAAATTGTTTGCTTATTACCTTTTACGCTACTATTATATCAACGAAATGTAAAAGGATTTTGTTGGATTTGCAGTCATTAATAGTGAATCGTCAATTGCCAATAGTGTAGTTTGATGATGAATGGCTGCTTCACGATTAACATAACTATCAACTATTAACGAAGACCCAAATAGAAGAGAGGAAGACGATCTCCGTCTATGCAATCAGGGAACCCTATTAGATAGAATTCCCTGTTTGCTGAAAGTAAATTACTTTCTAATGCCAAGCTGAGCAATGATAGCTCTGTAACGCGTAATATCTTTCTTGATAAGATAGTCAAGTAAGCTTCTACGCTTACCTACCAATTTCAAAAGACCTAAACGAGTAGAGTGGTCTTTCTTATTGATTTTCAAGTGTTCTGTCAAATGATTGATTCTGAAAGTAAACAATGCAATTTGTGACTCAGCAGAACCAGTATCGATTTTAGACTTCGAGTGACCTTTAGATTCAAAGATCTCTTGCTTTTTTTCTGAAGTTAAATACATCTTCAACCAGTTTAAATTAATGAATTTTTGTAAACGTGCAAAAATAGGAATTTTCTTAGTTATTTGCAAATTTCATCCCGATTTTAGAAAATATTTTTCTTAATGTTGCTTGAGAACCTATTTTTTCCTTCAATTTGGCCATTGCCATCACATAAACATCAGATTCAAACAAACGTGAATCATGGCGAGCCTTATTAAAGAAATACATGCCTATCGAAAATAATATCAAATTGGAAGTCCAGGCGCCTACTTGTACCATTACTTTTCCTTCTTCAGAAAGCTTCTTGCCTTGTTGCGTCATTACATAAGAAAGAATGAAGAAAAATATGGCCACAACGACTGGCATTCCGAATCCGCCTTTCTTAATAATGGCTCCCAAAGGTGCTCCAATCAGGAACATAACGAAAATGGCAATCGAATCCGTAAATTTCTGATGCCAAAACCAATTGGTTTTACGCAAATCTTCATTTTTAGAAGTAATGGTAAATACATTGCTTTCGGCAAATGAAATCATATTTTTTGCTTGAGAAACCGCAAAATCTAAATGCTCATAAGGATTAGGCTTAATTTTTTTCGTAATTATTTTACTCACCCAATTCCCTTGGTTTTTCATGATCGCCTTCTGCTCTGGGGTAATAGTAGCTGGCAAAGATTTTAAACTATATATATAGTATGACTTCGCAGCCTCAAAAAAGTTTTTTCGGTAATCTGTTGTTAGTCGTGATAACGAATCGGCATCTTTTCCCAATTGAAGCACGTTTCTCATAATTTGATGGTGCTTAAATTGATCTTCCTCGGTTTTGTGCATATCAAACGCTGACATACTCATAACTACTTTACTTTTAGAAAAAGAGTGAGAAACGAAGTCTGTGGCATCAGCTCCAGAAGACCTATCAGCATCGTCCACATAATCGTGGCCATTGTAAAGCTCAAAAACAAGATACTGCTTGTCCATAATGGTATACATCAAAGCCGAATCTGCAATAGTGACATGTTTATTGCCATCATTTTTGGAGTGATCATAAATGATGACGCCTTTCAAGGATTTACCATTAGGAAATTTCTTATTTACTTTAATACTATAACCAGGTAATTCATTGTAAAAAATACCTTCCTTAATATTCAGAGTTGTCTTAGTAGTTTTTATGTCATATAGCAAACGATACCCTTTGAGGTTTGCCCAAGGCCAAAGTACATTATTAAACCAAAATGAAAAACCTGCTACTAATACTGCCACCACAAACATCGGACGTAATGCTCGACTGATAGAGATACCTGCACTTTTGATAGCGGTGAGTTCGAAAAATTCTCCAAGCTTACCAAAAGTCATTAGCATGGATATCAACATGGCCAGAGGCAATGCAATAGGAATGGTAATTAGACTAAAATAAAAGAATAATTCAAAATATAACTCCACGCCCAAGTCTTTCCCGAATAAATCAGCAAAATAAACCACGATTAGGCGCATCAAAAATATAAATATTACAACAGTCAGGGTTAATAAAAATGGTCCCCAAAAAGCCTTGAGGATAAGCTTATCTAGTTTTTTCATACATCCACAATAATTTGCATCGCAAAGTTACCATTTCTTGAGCAATATTTTAGTCAATTAAACCGAGAGACAAAATTATACCATGATGAATTTTCTAAGGGCTTGGTCTGTCTACCTGATTTCTTTTCAATCAAATTAACGAAATCTGTTGCGAAGAATTTTAATGTTAAAATAAGTTTTAAGAAACTTTAAGAATTAGGAAATCGCTAATGCCATGACAATGAATAGCTTTACTGTAAAAATTGGATATTTCTCATAATTAACTGTTCTCTGTAAATACCTACAAAGGGTATCTAGAAAAATATTCAAGATACCCTTTGTATTATACGTAATCCCGAAAGATTATTCTCTTAAAAGTTCCATCTTCCAAATAATCCTCTTTGATAATCGGAGTAAGCCTGATAAATCTCTTCCTCTGTGTTCATTACAAATGGTCCTTGTGAAACTACGGGCTCATCAAGTGGCTTACAATGCCCCAGTAATATATAAGAATCCTCTATTGCATCAAAAGACACCATACCTCCTTGATATTCAAACTCTACTAGATTTCGCTTTTCAATCGAACGACCATTCATTCTAATATTTCCTCTAACAACATAGAAGAAGATTGTATCCTCAGCAGGGATATCCATACTCCAAGTAGAACCTGCTGCGCAACTTACTGTGGTAAAAGTGACACCAGTCACAGATTCAAAAGGACCTTGTACTCCTGCTACGTTGCCTGACAAAACTTGTACCAAAACGCCATCTTTAGTAATTGTAGGAATATCCTCTTTGTCCAAACCTTTGTATTGAGGTTCCATCATTTTATGGGAGGCGGGTAGGTTAATCCACAATTGAAGTATTTCAAGAGGCCCTCCTTCCTTCATAAACTCTTCTGAAGAAGTCTCTGCATGGATTAACCCCTTTCCAGCAGTCATCCATTGAACCCCTCCTTGTTTCATTACACTGCTGTGTCCAGTGCTATCTTGGTGTTTGATATCACCATCCAATATGAAAGTTACCGTTTCCATTCCTCTGTGTGGATGAGGACCAAATGGTAAACCTTGATTGTTTTTGGGATATACCTGATACCCATGATGATTTAAGAAAAGAAATGGATCCAGATAATCTAAGGTTCTAGTTGGTATTACCCCATAAGTTACCAAATCACGAATGGGTGCATAATGAGGCTGATGAATTTGTTTAATATTTCTCATATCTTTGAAGTGCGAAACGCATGTTATATTTTCTTAACTAGAAAAAATGCCATTCAGTTTCATTGTAAATAGGTAAACATCTTTAATAACGCCAAATGAAAACTCCATTCTTCAAAGCCGCATCATATCAGTGTGCACTTTATCCTTTTATTAGTATCGTATTATTCGGTTATGAGGCTTATTTGGCACTTTATGCCCATGATGCATTCTTTAGACCTTTTTTTGGGGACTTTATTGCGGTGATATTTGCGTATACATTTTTGAAGTGTTTCTATTATCGCACAAAGCAATATGATAAGCAACTAGCAGCTGGAGCATTAGGAGTAGCTTATTTTCTAGAACTGTTACAAAAAATTAATTTTCTAGAAAAAACAGGATTAGCAAAGTACAAAATTATGTCAATGCTGATTGGAAGTGCCTTCTCATGGCTTGATATCCTAGCATATACGCTGGGATATTTGAGTATTATGCTCTTTTTGAAGAGAAATCATACTCGCTAAAATTAAAATGCTAGTTGGCAAGATTATTTCATATCTCATCAACTAGCATTTGGGGTTACCATTAGTTACCTACGATTTCTTTCAATTTAAAAATTAAATCTTCCCATAGTTCAGTCAACTCCTCTTCATCCGAATTTGCAGAATAGTCAATGATTTTTAAATAGGTTGAGCCAGTCAAATCACTAACATCCATTTTGAACTCGAGATAATTATGATCACGGTCGTCGGGGTTAGAAGGAACAAAATCAAACTTTGCGGATTTATTTAATCGTAATTGAGACAATTTGGCAATGTGACTTTCACCATCCCAAACAAAGTCGAAAGTAGAGCTATCCTTCAATGTTACTTTCTCCGCAAACCACTGCTGCAAACCCGAAGCAGAACTAACATACGGGAACAAAACTTTAGGAGATGCTCTTAATTCGAACTCAATAACAAACTTGTGCTTACTCATACGCAAGAATTTAAATTTACCTTTTTGGCAAAGGTATAATTATCTAGATAATATGCAAGTATTTATAACATCTTTACTCCTCTACGCCTAAAAATAATACACAAACAACTGTAAATCAAACACTTAAAATATAACACTATAATTTAACGTAAAAAAAATATTTTCACTTTTTTTGCTTTACATAATACACTGAATACCAATAAGTAACCATATACGTTACGAATTATTTTCAGAAAAATGCTCTAAATCACTTGCCTCCGATAGAATAATTGTCTAATTTTGCATCACGAAAAACAAGGCGGGGTAGCTCAGATGGTTAGAGCGTTGGATTCATAACCCAAAGGTCGGCAGTTCGATTCTGCTCCCCGCTACTAAATTTTTACAATTTGCCCCTTGGCGGGGTAGCTCAGATGGTTAGAGCGTTGGATTCATAACCCAAAGGTCGGCAGTTCGATTCTGCTCCCCGCTACAAGAAAAGCCTTTCTTTTACAGAAAGGCTTTTTTTTTATAAAATCTTGTAAATTAGCTTCAAATTCTTGTCGTATTTACAACCAGTATATCCCCAATCTGTTTCCCTAATCTTATAACACATCATGGCAAAACCCGAATTTGATGATATTTACATGGAATTGGCTGTAAATATCGCCAAACGTTCACATTGTATTAAAGCACAAGTAGGTGCTGTGTTAGCAAGAGATACTCGTATTATCTCGATTGGTTACAACGGCCCACCATCGGGTACACATAATTGTGATGAAGAATTTCCAGAACATGGATGTGCTCGCGACTCCAAAGGAAGTTGCTCCTTGGCACTCCACGCCGAACAAAATGCCATTCTTTTTGCTGCCAAAAATGGTTCTCAAGTAGATGGCGCCACTTTATACGTGACATTATCGCCTTGTATTGCTTGTGCAAGAATAATTTTCTCCATGAAAATCAGCAAGGTGGTATTTCTAGACTCATATGCACAATATAAGGGATTAGCCGCAGATGAAGGGGTTGATTTTTTGAGAAAATTTGGGGTAGAAGTGATTCAATATGACAAAAATCGACTGTCTCATTTGTTTAAATAAACAAAAAAGTCGCATAGCTCACACTATGCGACTTTTTTGTTATCATCAGTATTAATGATGAACACCACCTTCACCATGAACGTGACCGTGGTCTAATTCAGATTCAGTTGCTTCTCTTACGCTCAAGATAGCTCCACTGAAAAACATTTCTTTATCAGCCAAAGGGTGATTGAAGTCCATTCTAACAAAATCTTCACCAACTTCGATGATTTGGCCCTGAAGACGGTTACCACGATCGTCAGTCATTGGAAGGAAGTTACCAACTTCTAACATTTCCTCAACTAACTCGCCATCTACCTTGAAAATATCTTTTGGTAATTCTACTACCGCTGAAGCATCATACTCACCGTATCCTTCTTCAGCAGGAATTGAGAATTCAAAAGTATCTCCAGCTGAAAGACCAGCAATTTTATCTTCGAAAGCTTCTGGCAAACCACTCATGCCGTGGATAAATACCATTGGGTGCTCCTGCTCTACTGTTTCTACTAACTCACGGTCACCATTTTTGTCTGTCACTGTTAATTGATAAGTCAATGACACAACTTTAGCGTTTGAAATTTGCATTATATCTAAGTGTTTGGTACCGATGCGAATATATACTAAAACAAGCTATTGCTATCATCGGCAAGAGTTATAACTTGTTTGAAAGAATCTGGATGAGTCTTCGTTTATTTTACAAACGTAATCTTTTTTCCTTAACTTTATAAGGTATCAACATCAAAATTCTTTAAAAAGTTGAATTACTTATCACATATATATTTATCTGGGGATAATGAAGACATTATTCTTGGAAATTTCTTGGGTGATTATGTGAAAGGTCACCTAAGTAAACTACATGATTCATCTTACAATAAGGATATCATTTTGGGTATAGCCCTTCACCGTCAAATTGATTCATTCACAGATCAACATCCCATCGTAAAACAAAGCATTAGCAGAATCAGACATCGGTATCATAAATTTTCGGGTATTGTGATTGATATGTTTTACGATCATATTTTTGCCAAAAACTTCCATCAATTCTCTGCTATCGAATTAGAAGATTTTAGTGCCAATTTTTACCAAATACTTCAAAAACGCGAGGATGAACTTCCTGCAGCACTCGATCGAATGATTATTTCCATGACCTCCAGGGATTGGTTGACTAACTATGCCAATTTAGAGGGATTAAAATGGTCATTAAAAGGCATTT
Source organism: Flectobacillus roseus (assembly GCF_030056595.1). Taxonomy (NCBI): domain Bacteria; kingdom Pseudomonadati; phylum Bacteroidota; class Cytophagia; order Cytophagales; family Flectobacillaceae; genus Flectobacillus; species Flectobacillus roseus. Next base: position 2,018 of record NZ_JASHIF010000003.1, on the reverse strand, counting down.
CTTCTCGCTTAAAATATGAATCGGGCATCGAGAACGCCACAGAAATATTAACTTCTCAGTATCAAGAGTTTGAAGAGGATTTTTTTCAGTTTTTTCCAGAAATACAATACCATTGTCAAAAATTTATCGAAAATCCCATTTTCTAAAATCTCTGGAAAATTAATTTGTTCAACAAGATACCTAATAGAAATCAAACACTTGATGTTGTATCTTTGTAAAATAAGAGTCCAAGCCCCAGAATAGTATGCCGAAATTATTTGCAGAGGTATTTAAAGAAGTAAAGAAAAAACACTTTCAACCTATTTATTTACTCCACGGTGACGAACCGTATTTTATTGATAAAGTAGTAGACTTCATCGAAGAAAATGCCCTATCGGCTGCCGATAAGGGTTTCAATCAGTATATTATCTACGGCAAAGACCATACAGTACCAAGTATTATGTCCTATGCCAAGCGATTTCCAATGATGTCTGAAAAGCAGGTGGTCATTGTGAAAGAAGCGCAAAGCATTCAAGGAATTGAGCAAAAGGATATGCAAGCTGTACTTGAAGGCTACGCCAAAAACCCATTGGCTTCAACTATTTTAGTACTGGCGAGCAAAGATTCAGTTGACGAACGAAAGGCTTGGGTCAAAGCAATAGATCAATCGGGTACGGTTATGACCTCTAAAAAGATGTATGACAACAAAATCCCAGACTGGGTAATTGAACATTGTCATGAATCTGGGGTGAAAATTAGTCCCAAAGCAGTCCAGATGCTGGTAGAAAATGTTGGGAATGATTTAAAGCGATTGGCTTCCGAAATTGATAAAATTGTTATTAATCTTAAAATAGACGAGGAAATCAATGCTGCGGTAGTAGAACGCTTTGTAGGAATTAGTAAGGAATATAACTATTTTGAATTTCAAAAAGCGCTTATTCAAAGAGATGTACTAAAAGCAAATCAAATTGTACAGTTTTTCGCATCCAATCCGAAAGACAATCCATTGCCTCCAATGATTCTATTGATGTATAATTTCTTCAGTAAGGTATTGCTTGCACACACGCACTCGGACAAGACGGATAAGGGATTGGCAAGCTTCTTAGGGATTAATCCATTCTTTGCCAAAGACTACGTTCAAACCATCAGGAATTACAATTTACCTAAAGTCATACAAATTATTCACGACATCAAACAAATAGAGCTACAAGCCAAAGGAATAGAGTCTAGCTCAAGCTCAGATGGCGATAAATTAAAAGAACTAACGTTTCGTATTTTGCATTAAAGTCTTCAAGGAGAGCCGCTCTAAATCGGCTCTCATTTTGTTATAAAGGAATATATTTCTGCAAAAATGTTTCTTAGCATAAAAAACTCTATCTCTGATAGTAGTAGTTGGCAAGAAAGGAGCTGGCATATCATCAAGATAACCTATCGATGGCGAACACATATTAATGAGGGAGCGGTCCTCTAGGTTATTGGCAAATACCAACCAGCGTTTACCAATTTTAGGTATTTTACCACAGCCATCCGCCTCACTATTGAGTCTCAACTTCCAGCTTCTCCCCTTATACCATCTCAAAATATTTAAAGTATAGTTCCAAGGATAATCACCATTTGAACTCTCACAAACGGCTTCAAATACATATTTATATTGAGGAAAGGCCTCTTTGGCATCCATTACGGGTGGTGGACATTCGCAGGCTTTGTTTTCAAAAAGACTTGAGAAATAGCATACAAATACAAGGCAGTAGAATTTCTTCATAATCGTTTATTTTTTGAATCATTTAATAAAGATTATAAAAAATAGTGTAGAAAAAGATAAAAGCTGTAAAACAAAAAAAGGTTCAGAGAAATCTCTGAACCTTTTGGTGATCCCGCTGGGACTCGAACCCAGGACCCATACATTAAAAGTGTATTGCTCTACCAACTGAGCTACGGAATCGTGTGATTTGGCACGTAGCCTCTTCACTATATATAAAAGAGCCTCACTCTGGAGGCGAAGGGAAGATTTGTCACTGACAATCTTCGTGATCCCGCTG